>JAAYZI010000382.1 GCA_012514925.1 Deltaproteobacteria bacterium
CACGCTTGATCTGTTCATTCACAATGCGCTCCACCTCTCGTAGTTCCTGGTCGGTGACCTTCTGCGGGTGGGCAAAATCGAAACGTAGCCGCTCCGCGGTGATATTGCTGCCTTTCTGTTGGACGTGATCCCCCAGCACTGTGCGCAGAGCTTGGTGCATCAGATGGGTTGCGGTATGAAGCCGCACCACCTCTTCTCCATGGTCGGCGAGTCCGCCTTTGAACATTCCCTTACTAGCCGAACGAGAAAGGTCTTGATGTTTTTTAAATTCATTCTCAAACTCAGCTCGATCTATGCTCTGACCTCGCTCGCGCGCGATTTCTTCTGTCATTTCCCAGGGAAAGCCAAAAGTCTCAAATAGCTTAAACGCCGCTGCGCCGTTTAGGACGGAGATTTTTTCAATTTCGCGCAGGCCCTTATTTAGCATGGAGCTGAACTTTTGTTCCTCGGTTTCCAGTGCCCTGACTACCTCGGCGCGGCGCTCCTCGGTTACGGGATAGCTTTCACGGTAGAGGTCAAACACAATCTGCGCCAGCGGAGTGGCCAAGTTGTCTTTAATGCCTCCCATGCGACCAAAGCGGATGGCTCTACGCAGCAACCGGCGAACCACATAACCCTGAGCCTTGTTGGAAGGTAGCGCCCCGTCGCACATTAGCATCACGGCGGCTCGCATATGATCGGCACAAATTACCATGGCACGAGTTACCAGGGGATCGCTGCCGTAGCTTTTTTGCATAAGCTGCTCCAACTCAGCGATGATCGGCTGGAATATATCAATGCGGAAGACATTCGGCTGGTTCTGTGTGGCTGCTGCCAGCCGCTCCAACCCGCCCCCAAAATCCACGTTCTTTTGAGAAAGCTCCCGCAGAGAGCCGTCGGGTTGTTTTTGATACTGCATAAAAACAGAATTCCCAATCTCAACAAAACGGCCGCAGTCGCAGTTGGGATGACAGACAGGGCCGAAAGCAGGATCGTGCGCCACGTCTACGTACTCAAAAAACATTTCGCTGTCCGGGCCGCCGGGTTCGCCGGGGGGCATATGGTCCGGTTCTCCCGAACGCGACCACCAGTTCTTGCGGGCGGGGTAAGCCACTATACGTTCGCCCTCACGTGCATCAATGCCGACACCGTGAAAAATGTCTTTCCAAATCTCGATAGCCTCCTGATCCTTTGGCACGGATTTATCGCCTTCAAACACCGAGACATAGATGCGCTGCGGATCGAGACCGATCTGATTTGTTATGAAATCAAAGATCCAGGGAAGCTGTTCACGTTTAAAATAATCGCCCAACGACCAATTACCTAACATTTCAAAAAAGGTAGTGTGGCGCGAGTCACCGACCTCTTCGATGTCTTGGGCGCGAAAAGAGCGCTGGCTGTTAACCAGTCTGCGGCCTTCGGGATGAGCCTGCCCCAACAAGTACGGCACTAGAGGCTGCATGCCGGAAGAGGTGAAAAGCGTTGTGGGATCGTTCTCCGGGATCAGCGATACCGAAGGGATTTGCCGGTGGCCTCGTTCGCAAAAAAAATCAATGTAACGTTTACGAATTTCGTCGGTCTTCATCGTAATCTCCCAACTTAATTTCACGTGAACGGATAGCACTGGGTTTCTGTTAGGTCAAGGCGTATTGTCGTGTCGGCTAATCGTCCTGGTCCGAGATAAAACGCGCCAGTATTCTTTCAAGAAAAGAGTCGGAAGAATTTATCCAGTGGTTCAGTTCGTCCTGAACTTTACTGTAGTAAGCTTTTAGTTCTGTTGTTTCCGCGCAGCTATTAAGTCCATTAAACTTTACTGGATGAACGCCCCAGGCTTGGGTCGAAGCTTGTGGTACCAGCAGCTCTCTAATGCGCTCAAGCCCATGTTGGGCCGTCGTGAATCCCTGAGAGGCAAAGGTCTCGTGGATACGACCGGACATTTTTTCCCGGTTCAGTTCTTCGCGCCTCTGATAAAGCAAAGAATTGTTTTTACCGTATCCCAAAACAATGCCCGTGAGGTCTAAGCGCCCTTCTAATGCTTGATAAAGCGGCTGCGCCATAGCTAAGCGCTCCATCAAGGTTTCTGCAGGTTGTTGGCCCAGCACTGGACGAAAGCATTCTTTGGCGTCATTTATAACACGCCGTAGCGCTTTCTTATTGACTAGGTTTAATTCGCAGCGTCCGATCCGATCTGGGGACTTCGTGGCAACCAATATAAATTTACTGGAGAACAAATGTCTGGCGAGCTCTTGCCAGGCGCGTTGTTCTTTTAAAGTTATAAAATACTTTTCATTGATCCGCCGATCTTCCTCATTCGCATGTGCAATACCCCCACCTAAAAGCTCTCCCGAAGAGATCGGCTTTGAGCCAAAGAGTGTGTATCCAAACTGATGATACAGGACAAGCTTCTCCCAAAAGCCCTTGATCAGGGGTTCCTTCTCGGCAACATGGCTCAACACTCCTTGAACACGCTGCAAGGCTTGCGGTTGGAGATCTGTCTTGAGCCGATTCAGCGCCACGGATAGCTGCCGGTCTGAAAATAAGCTCTCTGTAGGCGCTCTTTCAGAATCAACGCGTCTCTGCGCATGGTCACATTGACCCGCGAAACTCCTTATATTTTTATTTACCACTTCAACCATTCGACAGCCTCTTGGCTATTATGGCGCGTCGATTATAAGGAGCATCAAATTAGGCCGTACCAGAGTGGACGACTCTACGTTTTATACGAAAAAATCATACACTGTCAGTGTATCCAGTATCCGTTTGCATAAATATTACTTTCTCTGGAGAAAGTGAAACTAACTCCGCGCTACCGGCCAGGCTGGAAACGAAATTGCATGACCAATTATATGATCAATTGCTTAATCAATTTCACGCGTAAACGGTTATTCCTGACCAATACAGCTAACTTGACGGATTTCCAGCTCTTTTACTGCCTTCTCCGCCGGTTTTTGCGCGCAGGGTGACTTTGCCGTCTCTTACAACCACCTGAAAACTAAACTTCTTTACACCGGTCTGCTGGGCGTGGGCTTTTGCTTTTTGCATCAGCGTCTTCTTAAACACCTCAAAATCAAGATTTTGTTTCTTACCGGTCTCTCTTTCCAGCGTTAACTTATAGCATTTAAACAAGTTTTCCATTTCCTTAGAGATAGCGCCCTTTTGCGTTTGCGCAGCTCGGTCCTGATTTAACTGACGTTCCCGTAAATTAGCTTTGAACACATCTTTGGAATAGGTGCCCCCCTCCTTTTCGCGCAAAACTCTCTGCCAGTAATCGTGATAAGTATGGTAGCGGCTCTCTAAGACTCTAAGCCGATAGCGCGCCACCACACGCTTAAACGGTGCCTTACGAATACGCCGCATCAAACGTTTAACCTCCGCATGCAGCTGATCCGGCAAATACGGCGCAAATCCTAAAAAAAACTGCTCATGATCCACCCTTAGCTGCTCTAGCATCTTATCTAACCGCCTTAATTCTTTATTAATATCCATTCTAACGAATGGATTTTGCCGTGGATTCTGCCGCTTACGGATCTTTGCTTTTGCTTGTGATTTCAGCATGATTACCCTCTAATATACGGCTAGGTTATAAGCTCCCTACTGAAATTTCGTACGACAATATATGGTTTTGTATCGTAAGATTTTGTCTGAAAGTGTAGCTTTTGAAGCTACTTTTATTTGTAGGTACCTATGAATTCTCTTGCAGTTGTTATTCTGGCAGCCGGACTTGGAAAGCGCATGCAGCGCGACTGTCCAAAAGTATTGGTCAAAACGATCAGTAAGTCCTTAATTGAACACGTCGTTGATACAGCGTTATCCCTAAATCCCGAACGACTGGTAATTGTCACCGGTCATAAAAAAGAGCTGGTGGAAGAAGCGTTGGCGAAACATAATGCTCTCCCCTCTCTCTCCTACGCCTTTCAAGCCAAACAGCTGGGAACTGGACACGCTCTGCAAACCGCCCTTCCCCAGCTAGCAGGCTTTAACGGAACTGTGCTGGTGCTTTACGGAGACGTTCCGTTAATCCGCACTCAAACCTTAAAAACTCTGGTTGATTTACATGAACAAAACCAGGCGGCGCTCTCTCTTATCGCTTTGCACGATAATCATGATCACGATTACGGAAGAGTCATGCGGGATGCCGCCGGCAAGATCGAGAAAATCGTCGAATTGAAAGACTGCTCACGGCAGGATCTATTGATTAGAGAATTTAATTCTGGCGTTTACGCCATGCAAAGCGCCCTACTCGAACCTGCCTTAGCCAGCCTAAAAAACAACAACTCCCAAGGCGAGTATTACCTTACTGACATTATCGGCTACGCCTATAATGCAGGCCTGGAAATCTCCTCGCTTTTAATTCACGATGCAGAGGAGGTTCAAGGAGTCAATACCCCCCATGATCTTTGCATCGTCAATAAAACCCTTAGAGACAGAAAAATTTACGCCCTAATTGAAGCGGGAGTCGAAATTGAGGACCCCTCTTCGCTTTTTATCGATGAGCAGGTTGAGGTTGCGTCCGGTGTTAAATTAGGCCCGCAGATTACCCTAAAAGGAAACACCAAAATTTTATGCGGCGCCAATCTCGAAGGATGCGCATATCTTAAAGACACCTTTGTCGCCGAAGGAGCCGTAATTAAATTCGGTGTCAGATCTGAAAATGCAATCATAGGCACTGGGGTGTCGGTTGGCCCATTTGCTCATCTTAGACCTGGTACCAAGCTAGAAGAGAACTCCCACGTAGGCAATTTTGTTGAGGTAAAAAACAGCAACCTTAAAGGCGGGGTAAAAGCCTCCCATTTAACCTACCTTGGAGATTGCGTAATTGGAACTGGCACAAACATCGGAGCCGGTACGATCACCTGCAATTATGATGGTTATGCCAAACATCAAACCGTCATCGGAGAGGGAGTCTTCGTCGGGAGTGATACCTGTTTCGTTGCGCCGGTCAAGGTCGGAGACGGAGCTACTATCGGGGCCGGCTCGGTAATTACCAAAGATGTAGCCCCACACAGCTTAGCGCTCTCGCGCGCACCCCAGGTGGAAAAAAAGGAGTGGTCAAAGCATAATCGAAAGATTCGCGGAGGTTGACCAATCCTCACCTGCAGTTACTTTACCACCACCACGCCCTTCGTGCGCGCTTCTTTCTGCTGCTCCTTTACTATTTTCTTGTGGCGGCGCACCTGTTTCTTTTTATCCCGATTCTCTCTAATTGCAGTTTTCTGCTTTCTTTTTGACACCATAACTATTGCCTCTGTTATATATCCAAGTTTCTAATCTTTAGCGCATTTTCTTCAATAAACTTGCGCCGTGGTTCAACCTCATCTCCCATGAGCATTGTAAAAATTTCATCCGCGTTAATTGCATCCTCAACTCTCACCTGCAAGAAGGTGCGATTCTTTGGCTCCATGGTAGTTTCCCACAATTGCTCCGGGTTCATCTCACCTAAGCCTTTATAACGCGTGATTGCTAAGCCTTTACGTCCTCGCTCATCTACAGCCCTTATGATATCTTCCAAGTCAGGACATCGTTCAATCACTTCGTTCTTGCCGGCCTCGACTAATTTGTACGGACGTGTTCCAAGCTGCGCGGCCTCCTCAATAATGCGCGTCAATCTTCTAAAATGGCCCCTTAACCACAGCTCATGCGAAAGCATTGTTTCGCGCGAGCTGCCTTTGTAACGCGTCAACACACGGATCCGGTAATTTGTTTCTCCCGACCCAGCGGCACTGCTAATCACCTCTATTTCAACCGGATCCTTAAGCACGTCTGCCAGCTCTTGACGTAAACGCTCCGCCATCTTCTCGGTAGTCTCTCTGTGCTGCACAAAATCATGATTACCTAGCGCGGCTTTGGCAAACGTCAAGACCACACGCGGGTCTTGACGCTCTTTATCAAACGCATCTAGTAGCGGCTCAATCCGCCTTAAACTAAGCACCTGCTTCTTCAAGGCCTCTGCGTCTGTCCTGACGCCGTTATCGGAAAGAAGCTCTACTCCTTGAACTCCGCCATTTACTATAAACTCTGCGAATTCTGATTCGTCCTTCATGTAACGTTCTGCTTTGCCGCGTTTAACCTTATAGAGCGGCGGCTGAGCGATATAAAGGTGCCCTCGTGCAACCAATTCATTCATCTGCCGGAAAAAGAAGGTTAATAGAAGGGTACGAATATGACTACCATCTACATCCGCATCGGTCATAATCACCACTTTATGATAACGTAGTTTAGAGATGTCAAATTCCGCGCCGATACGGGTGCCAAGAGCGGTTATAATTGTGCGGATCTCTTCGGACGCCAACATCTTATCAAAACGCGCTTTCTCAACATTTAGGATTTTTCCACGCAGCGGCAAAATCGCCTGATAGGCTTTGTCGCGCGCCTGCTTAGCAGAACCACCTGCAGAATCGCCCTCCACCAAATAAAGCTCCGCCTCTTCCGGATCTTCATTCTGACAATCTGCCAGCTTACCGGGCAAAGCCGCCGAATCCAAAGCTCCCTTGCGACGCACAAACTCGCGAGCCTTACGCGCTGCTTCTCGGGCGCGCGAAGCC
>JAAYZI010000034.1 GCA_012514925.1 Deltaproteobacteria bacterium
CACCGTCTGATTGCACGGGACGAGGGCTTTTACCTTCTCGCAGCCAAACTTGTTACAGAAGGTAAGCTACTTTACCACGACTTTTTTTTCCCTCAAATGCCCCTGCTTCCCTACGTTTACGGAGGATGGCTCTCCTTGTATGGCATGACCTGGCAATCCGCAAGGATTTTTGCGGCACTTCTGACTGCTCTGATTGGAGTCTTACTCTACATGCGCGCGGCTAAGCTTTTTGGCGCGCTCTATGGGGGAGCGGCCGTGATACTTTTTTGCGCAAGCGCCTTAGTGTTTACGATCTATACCACCGCTACAACCTACGCGCTCTCCACCTTGCTCCTTTTTCTCAGCTATCTGGTGCTTTGCTCAGACGGCAAACTGAGAATCAAGTTTCCAATCGCGGGAGCTCTGCTGGCCCTGGCTGTCACTTCACGCCTAATGTTTGCCGCAGTCTTGCCGGCATTTTTGCTGTTTATTCTGATTAATGAAAGGCCTTGGAAGGTCTCGCTTTACGCCCTATCAAGATTTTGTGTGGGCTTTGTCATCGGTCTTTGCCTCAACCTTTGGTTTATTTTACCGTCGCCAGAGCTGTTTTATTTCAACAATCTTGGATACCACCTGCTACGCTCCCCGGCCTCATCCGCCGAGCGCATAGCCCACAGCGGACAAGTGCTTAGGGTTTTGCTGGGCTTAGAAAAAGGGATCAAATTTGAGAGCTTTCAGTTTCCGGTTTTACTCTATGTGGCCCTGGCTGCCATGGTGGCATGCCCGCTTTTTAAAAGAAAACTTGATGCTGCCTTCTATATCTGCGTGGCGCTTTTTGCGGTGAACTTCCTCCCAGACCCGGTCTATGTTCAGTACTTTTCGGTGCTGGTGCCGTTCCTGATCGTCTGTGTGCTACACCTGTTTTACGGTATGACCTCCGCCCCTTGGCGCAGTCTTAATGTTTTTGGATTCATCACGGTGCCGCTACTTATGTTGGGATACGCACGAAATATCAACCAAGATATTATTAACTACACCGTTACCGGCAAAGGCGTAATCGGAATCCAAAGACCTAAGAACGCGCTTGACTGGAATCTGGAGAGGGTAAAGGAGATCTCCTCCTTAATCGAGAAACACGCTCCTCCCGGCGCAGCCGTTCTCTCTTTCTGGCCGGGTTATCTGCTTGAAACGTCCGCACCCCCCTACCCCGGCAGCGAGAACAACTTCGGAGTTGCAATCGCGGCCCAGCTAGGCCCCTCCGAAAAAGAGGCTTTCCACGTTATTTCTAACACGGATATTTCCGAGCTGATACTCAGTAAAAAGCCCGAACTGATCATCGTCCACAAGAGAATGACACCAGAAACCGTGCGTCAAACGCTGGCTTCAAGCCCTTACCAACTGCTTGAGAGCGTGGATGCTGTGCAAATTTACGCGCGGCAACCCCTGCCCTTACCAAAAGGAATAAAAGGAATCCCTAATAATGACGGTTAGAATCATCGGCGCAGGCCTGGCAGGCTGTGAGGCTGCCTGGCAGCTGCTTAGGGTCGGCATCTCAGTGGACCTCTTCGAGATGCGTCCAGACCAGATGACTCCCGCCCATAAAACCGGCAGTTTTGCAGAGCTGGTCTGCTCCAACTCTCTTGGGTCAGCGGACCTCGCTAACGCCACAGGGCTTCTCAAGGCTGAATTAAAAAGCCTTAACTCACTAGTTATCGCAGCGGCTGAGCACGCTAGCCTACCGGCCGGAGGGGCTCTGGCCGTCGATCACAGCCATTTCAGCGGCTTTATCGAGGAACAGCTACGAGCCTATTCTACTCTTAGAGTTATACGCCAAGAGATTAAAGCCATACCTGAGGTATCGCCGCACCATCCACTGCTAATTGCTTCGGGGCCGCTCACCTCAGAGGCGCTCGCAACTGAGATTAAAAAGCTAAGCGGAGAGGATGGGCTCTCCTTCTTTGACGCCATCAGCCCTATTCTCACCCTGGAATCAATCGATCAGAGTCAGGTCTTTCGTGGCTCGCGCTATGGCAAGGGGGGCGGCGCGGATTACATAAATGTGCCCATGGACAAGGAATGTTACTACCGCTTCGTCGAGCTATTGCTAGGAGCTGAAAAATTCGTTCACCACCTGCAAGATGAACTCTCTCCAAAAGAGGGGCTTAAGCCCTTTGAAGGGTGCATGCCGATTGAAGATATGGCAGAGCGCGGCATAGACTCCTTGCTGTACGGTCCCCTTAAACCCACCGGCTTAATCAACCCTAGCAGCGGCAAACGGCCATTTGCGGTGTTGCAGCTGCGTCAGGACGACCAGGCTGGAGGGCTATGGAATATGGTGGGTATGCAGACCCGTATGAAACGCCCGGAGCAAGAGCGTATTTTTCGAAGCTTGCCGGGGCTTGAGCGCGCAGAGTTTGCGCGCTTTGGATCTGTACATCGCAATACTTTTATCAATTCCCCAAAGCTCCTTGACCCGCACCAGCAATTTAAATCCAAGCCGGGACTGTTCTTTGCGGGACAAATTACGGGAGTGGAAGGATACGTGGAATCGTGCGCATCGGGGCTGGCTGCCGGAATTCAACTAGCGCGCCTTATCCAGGGCCAAGCCCCAATTGTTTTCCCTGTTCAAACTGCAATCGGAGCGCTGCTTTCCTATATCACTGACCCTGTACGCGAGGACTTTCAACCCATGAATATTAACTTTGGGCTGATGCCAAGCTACCTGACCCGCCCTGTCTATGGACCCAACGGCAAACGACTCTCCAAGCGAGAAAGACGGCTACAAACATCTCATGAAGCGCTGGACGAAATCCGTTTAATCTCCGGACAGCTTGAGTCTTTTTAAGACAGCTCCGTGGCATGGCGCAAAGTGGTTGTTATTACTGCTATAAGCTAAGATTTCTAGCTATTTCACCCAGCCTACCTCCAATGATTGTGCACTCTAAAAGAATCTCTTATAGTTTTTATAAGAATTCTTCGCTTATTAGCTCTGGCAAATTTATTGCAAAGCAAAGGGAGTCGCAAGGATCGCGCACTCTCCTAAACAGCCTAGCCGCATCTCTCGTACGAGAGTAAAAAAATGCGGAAAAAATATGAGCTAAATATAAAGGCTAACGTTGTGAGGGGTTTGACACGGAAAGTTCAATGTTACTCGAAGCCGTGACAACTGCATAACTTTGGTGAAGTTCAACTTAGGCAAGGTGGGTGAAATCATGCAAGCAAATATTATAGAAAAGCTTTTCAGTTCCTTCAATGATTTGGAAGAGGCCATAA
>JAAYZI010000383.1 GCA_012514925.1 Deltaproteobacteria bacterium
CAACCCTTTGCGCGAGATATGCATATGCGACAAGGCCAATATTAGGTCGTACCAGATTTGGTGACCTTACGTTTTATATGGGGAAATCTAACACTGCCTGTGTGATGGTATCCGTTTGCGTGAATATTACTTTCTCCGGAGAAAGTAACCGAAAAAGATGCTAACTCAGATGCTCATGAAGTATCCAAGCTAACTTAGCACTGTCCAAAGAACCACTAGGCCTAAAACGATGCGGTAGTATCCAAAGGGCCGCATCGTGCAGCGGCTCAGGATGGCTAGAAAAATTTTAATCGATAGTGCAGCCGTGAGAAACGAAACCACAAAACCAATCGCAAAATCCGGGATATCAGTCGCGCTTAAACTATTCCAGCTTTTTAGTAGATCGTAAGCTATTGCAACACTAAGGGTTGGCACCGCAATAAAAAACGAAAATTCAGCCGCAAGCTTCCGTTCAAAGCCTAGTAGCATCGAGCCAATAATGGTGCTGCCGGAGCGCGACATCCCAGGCCATAGCGCCAAACACTGAAATAACCCCACCCATAAGCACTGAAGCGGCGTGATTTCTTCCATAACCCGAACTCCTACTGGGCGCGGATAACGCTCAAGTAAAATAAGCAGTACCCCCCCTACGATCAAAGCTAACGCAATCGGGAGCGGAGCAAAAAGCAGGGCTTTAACCTTACTACCAAAAAGACCGCCCATCACAAAAATGGGCAGACACGCCAGCGCTAACTTATAAATGCCCGCCCAACCGCGGAAACTCGCCTCGGACGAAGCGGATTCCTTGATATCAAATAAAGCAAGAAAACGAGGGTAGTAAAGCGCCACCACCGCCAACATTGCCCCCGACTGAATAAAGATGGAAAAAGTATCAGATTTATCGCCATGCAGACCAAGCGCCCTGCCCAACAGAATCAGGTGCCCCGTGCTGGAAACCGGAATAAATTCGGTTAAACCCTCTAAGATCCCCAACCAAATGGCGGCTATATAGCCGATATTTTCTTCGTAACCGTTCACGTATGGAATAATCCACAAACATTACGGATAATAGGCACAAAAACCCCTTGGAGCTAATCTTCAACCAACCGCACCATCATAAAGTAGCCGTGCTCCCCTGCTGCCAACAGCGAGTAAGCGCGCCCAGGTAATAAATCAACTGTAGCGGTATAAAGTGCGCTACTGCTGCCACTTTGACGCACCACAATCTGTTGAGGCCCGGCTGGCACCGTAACATAGAGCGAAGCGGAACCAACTGAAACACCTTGGCCAACTGAGACAGACCCAACCGCAGCATCTATTGACCTCACACCCTCAACACCATGCACAAACCGCAGAGCGCTCATATCAGGAGGAACATCTTTCCACTCATCAGACAACAATGCCGCCTTGACACCTGACTTAGTACGGCTTCCATAGACCAGTATAGTTTGACGCTCAGGCCTATCCTCTGGCACGGTAAAGGCAAAAACTGGCGCGCCTACAGCGCTGCTTGCGCTTACAATCTGCTCGCCCCCCGGCAGAGCAAAGTATCGATCCGCGAAACTAAACTTTGAAGTTTGTAGGACCTCGCCCTCTTTCGCCGAAGTACTAAGGAGAAACGGAGCAGAATCCACACTAGCGTGCAACACTCTGACCCCTTTGCTTCCAGATCTACTACCGCCACCTCCACCGCCCCCGCAACCAAATAAAACCAAGGAAAGCAGCGACAAAACACCCAGTGTTCTAATAAAATTTTGCATCTTCCCCTCCCTTATCCGGCCGTACTAGCAGGTTTAACAATCACAGTACCAGGCTCCCATCCAAGGGCATCCTCCAACTGTTTCGCGCCATCAGACGCGAAGATATCAATTCCCATCAGCACAGCCGCAACCGTCTGCGCAATCACATCATACCCCTTTGAGTTCGGATGGAGCCCATCCGGACGGCAAAGAAGCTCACACTCGCCTTTGTTTGCACAAGTCGTTGACCAGGCTTTCTCAACATCGACATACGGCAAACCATTCCTAGCTGACACCGCTCTAACCTGCCCACTTGCCAGCCTGGCAAAAGGGGCTAGATCTTTACGGAAGCAACAGGGTTGAGGCAGCGTGATTAAAAGCGGCTTTTTCCCCAACGCTTGAGTAACATTCACAACCCGTTGATAGGCCAGTTCATAGTCAGAAGCTGCCGGGCGCTTAAAGGTGTCGTTTACACCCTCCATAACTCCTACAATGTCAGCAGCCGATCCCTGCACCACAGAAACGAAACGATACTGCCCGGATGTGGTTAAATATTCCCCAGGCCGGGCTGCATTCCGCACCGCAATGCCCAACCAAGCTTCGAGGCGCGCCGGATACCCTCCCGTTCCATCTGTGCGAGGTGCCACCGGAACATCTTGACCCGGTTGCGTACCATCCCCGGAGCCGTAAGTGATGCTATCTCCGAAGGCTAAATAAAATAACAACCCGTCGCCGTTCTCATCGATAAGCAAAGAATCCGCGGCGGCAAAGTTTACAAAAGGTAAGACACTAAGCAATAAACTCAGAAAAACACATTGATAATCACGTTTTTTCATTATCTTCCCTCCCTGAACCGACAGTACCGGTAAAGACCCTAGCAACTTTTTAGAGATCTTTCCATGTATCCACTAATCTGGATATTTAGCGCGATGTTTATCAATAATGGGGCTAATAGACTCGCCCCGATGAAGGGCCGCCACAATTGCAGGAGCCAAACGCACCTGCTCCTGCATGCGCGGGATGCGCTCTTGCATCAACGCCCGCAGTTTCGGGCGATCACGCCAGCCTCGTCGTAGATGCTCAGCAACAGACTCTGCGCTGAAATCGTCAAAATCCAGGGAGTACTCGAGTATCTCAAGCGTCTCCATGTAGGTTCGCACCTTAGGCAAATAGTTAATCCCAATAACCGGCACAGCGGAGACGGAAGCAAGGAGCAAGCAGTGGAGCCTCATCGCAGAAAGCAACGAAACCCCACTCAATACGCCGCAGATCTCAGCGTGCCCATACTCTCGGTTGCTAAGCAGGGCCTTATGCTGCGGAAGATTTACTTTCTCCATGATTTCACGAGTCAACGTTTCATCCATATGCTGGGTTGAAACAAAAAGTAGCTGCGCATCAACTTCTTTAAGCCCTTCCTCTAAACCAGCGACATAAGTGTTTACAAACTCCTCATGTGTCATGGGATTACGCTGCCCCCCAGACCAACTGTTAAAATAGCGATTAACATTAAGCGCTAGCACTTCCTGGTTCGCATTAAGGCCGAGGCTCTGCCGGATCTGCTGCGCGCGCTGCACTGAGCAGGCATGCGTAAGCAGTGCTGCGTCATTAGTAAGCACCACATTCGGATTTGTAACCCCAGCTTCGCGCATAGCACGCAGATCGCCAACATCCCTAATAGTGATGAAATCCATCAGCTCCAAAACCCTGCGCAGCATATCCCTTCCACGCGGCGTTCTGACCGGGCCGATGGTAGAGGTGAAGCAGCCCATCAACTTGCCTCGTTTTTTGGCGATTGGAAGCAGAACGGCGTAGGATGAAAGGAAATTAAACATGGGATTAAAGAGCGCGCGGTCAAAAAGGGTGGCGTCAAAAATCAACGACATGTCGGTGCGCAACAAAGAACGCAAAGTCGGCACACCTAGTAAACGCAAAGAAGCGTGCCAAGGCATCACGCCAATCGGGCGCACGCGGTTGCTATAGTTCTCCCGTATAAAGTTGGGGTTAAGCGAAGGGATCTCATAGAGCAGCTTCTCGGCGCAGGCTTCATCAATGGAATCCATAATGGCGGCAAGTAGCGCAGCGTCCCCAGCGTTCCGTCCCGAGGCGGACCCCAGTAGTGTTATTGATTGCAGCATAGACTCGTCCCTCTTTTCGCAGTCACATCCTAAGCTTAAAGATAGAAAGGATTAACTGATTATTGCCTTTTCTACAACCAACGGGCAGCTCCATTTTCTATTGACGCCACTTCCCTGTATAGTCCCTCCAATATGAGCCAAAACCCGGATATTATTGTAGTCGGTGGGGGAGTCATCGGCCTTGCCTGCGCCTGGAAGCTCGCACAGCAAAGCTATAAGGTTACTCTTTTAGAGCGAAGTGAGTGCGGCTCTGAGTCAAGCTCTGCATCTCTAGGTGTCCTTGCCCCCAGTGCAGCCAAGCAGCAGCAGCCCTCTAATATCTTACACGGTCAGAGCTTGGGGATGTTCACCTCCTTTATTTCTGAACTCGAAGCGGCTTCTGGATTAAGTGTGCCTCTATATCGCCGCGGCTCTCTAAGACTTCTGGCACAAGAAACCAGCTACCAAAACGCGCTAACGGAGCTGGAATCGGCAAAGCATCTTCCGGCGGAACGCGCCCAAAATTATGAACTGGAACTTTTAACTCCTAAACAACTGTTACAGGTTGAGCCTGCGCTCCAAGATCCAGGCTACGGGGCTCTACTTAACCGCGCAGTATCTGTTGTTGAGGTACCAGTACTAATTGAGGCGTTAATAAGAGCGTGCAAAAGTGCAGGAGTCGATATCAGAACCGGCACAACTGTTTCCGGGCTAACTCTGGAACGATCCTCCCTCACAGTTACGCTCCTCCACCAAGAGAACATCTGCGCCAAACAGGCTCTGATTTGCGCCGGGGTATGGACGATGCAGCTACACCCGTTACTTGCCCGTTATTGCGCCCTTGAACCTGTGCGGGGACAAGCTCTTGAAATCGCCTCTCCGGAGTGGTCACCGCGGCACATCATAAAATCCAAACGGGCATACTTGGTCCCGGCAGGTAAAGGACGCATATTGCTTGGCTCCACTACGGAATTTAACCCCGGCTTTAACAGCCACAACACTTTTCACGGGCTTCAGGAGATCTGGGGTAGAACCAGCGCGGTGGTTCCGCGTATCGCCTCATACCGAGTCACTCGTTACTGGGCAGGGCTTAGGCCTGCGGCTTTAGACCGAAAACTATTCCTTGGAGAGGTGCCCGAAACCGAAAATCTGTTTGTAGCCTCGGGGCACTATAAGACTGGCTTTGGGTTTATGCCGATTACGGCCAAAATCATCGCCCAACTAATGACTGATGGCGAGACAGAGTATAAGCTGGATGGGCTGCTACCGCGCGTAGCTAAGGCATGGGTTAAGGGGAAAAATGGGCGAGGTTGTTCTTCCTGAAAAAGCACTTTTGCTCTGCGCTGTTTTTAGCCGCTACGAGGCTGCTCTGGATTGGTGTAAACAGAGGTTAGTGGAGCGCTTCGGCGATGTTTGTCTTGAAAGCGAGGGTTTTGATTTTTGCGAAACTCGTTATTACGAGTCTCAGATGGGAGCGGGTCTTAGGGTCTGTCTTCTGGCATTTTCAGTCTTGATTGATTCGTCTGAACTTGCGGAGGTCAAACTTAAAACCAACTTGCTTGAGAAGGAATACTCTGCTTTAAGGGTTCATCCGGAAGGTCGCCCGCTTAATATTGATCCTGGATATTTAACTCCGGCCAAGTTTGTGTTGGCTACCACAAAGGATGCCAGCCATCGCATTTATTTAGGAAAAGGGATCTTCGCCGAAATAACCTTGCACTACAGCCATGGCGCTTGGCAAGATCACGCCTGGACGTACCCGAACTACCGTCGCCTTGATTACAAAGCTTTCTTAGAACAGTGCCGTATGATTGTGGTTAAAGGCAGGGCGAATAACAAGGTAGATTAGTCACTCTGCACTTTTACTTTCTCCGGAGAAAGTGGAATTTTACCGTCCAAGCTGAAAACAAAATCACATGATCAATTCCACGCGTAAGCGGTTACGGACACGATTTTACGAACAAAGCGCTAACTTGCCTGATCATACACAATCGTAAAGCCGCTGCTATCTCGCAGAACTTGCTCCAAATACCCCCTAACCTGCTTCTCCGATGATCTACATTCCGGATCCTGAAGAAGCCGCTCTGCATTTTCAGTGCATGTCGGCTGCATAGGAGTACAGTTTGCAGGAGTGCGTATAGGTGCCCAGCGTCCACCTGTCATCCTCACCAGAGAGTACCAATCTGCATTAGCCTGATAGAAAGGGGGGGTTTCAAACGCGCTCTGCGCCTGCGGAGACACAGTTTCATCATAAACGTTCAAACCCTGCCCAAGTACGAAATCAATCGGCGCTGGCATACCATTGTGATCAACTTCCTTGCGGGCCTCTTCGTCAGTCAAACATTTTCCATCTTTCTTCAGTAACAGCGTGTGAGGCGCAACATCATCACCCGCCATGAACATATGCAAAGCGATGTTGCCCTTAAAGTAGCCGACGCCCTGAGCCGGGGAAAAAATCAATTCATCGCGGATAGCCCTCATAGCATTTCGATAATACTCATGGTTTCTACTCCTGCACTTTTTAGAAGCGACGTCTTTTTTCATATAGCAGGTTGCAAGCCCATCACTAAAGAGTGTCACAAAGTCAGTGGAAGGCACCCCCAAATTATCCTGACTGAACTCAAACAGCGCTTGCCCCAACCCGGCGTAAACATCAGTATGCGCAGACGGCTGCGGAAACAGCCCAAGCTTTACCCAGGGCGGCGGGTCGTTAAGAACTGTACACTCCTCTCCACCTAATGTAGTTTTGGGAGGGCATTTAGGCGCGGCGGTGGGAACCTCCGTCTGGAGCAAATTGATAACATAGTTAAAGTCGCCTGTGAGTCTAACTGTATACGGCCACCTTACAAATTTGTCGAAGAACACCAAACAAATACGATCCCCTGCCACTGACCTATCCCTAAACGCCTCGGCCACCCCTCTAACTCCATCCATAATTGATTTCCAGGGTTCCGCCCCTTTATAAGAGCCGGAGCGGTACAAGTCTAAAAGGTAATACCTCTCACCAGCTGTAGCTTCAGACGCAGTCACAAAAGAGCCCAGATCAGCATCCGGCGCCCGATGCCAAGCTGCTTCCTCATAATTGTCAATCTGCATAAGGTCTACCGCTTTAACCAGAGAATAATCGTCCTTATAGTGACCATCCACATTATTTCCCCGACGCTCGGGGAGATTGGCCGCGGATTTCACTTGGTCGGCACCTTTATCCTGTGTTGTAACCACTCCGTTCTGGTCAGAGTTATACGCAAAAAGAGGGGCAATATTCGCATGCGGAGGTACAGTGTCATACTCTTCAGGATGGGTATCAGCCGCAATTGACCCCGATAAATCTATGACGGCGCACATACGCATCGGCACGGCTGCCGCCGTCACATCAAAGCGCATAGTTTTAAAGAAATTTTTCATGCCTAAAAACTTCTCAAAACGCGCAAGGAACGGATTATCTACAACGCTGCCTACTAATTTAAAGGCGTTTGCCAGCTCACCCGTTTCACGAGAGTGAAAACAAGGGTACTCGCCATTACAGGGGTCAGATAAACCATCAGGCGGAGCCATAGCCGCGTATCTTCCCGGCACAAATAGGCGTTGCGCCACCTTTGGAGAGGATCCAAAAGATCCAGCGGAAATAGGATAGAGAGATTGGCCTTTACTCTTAACCGCCAACTGGTTCGCCATCGTAATCGCGGCCTGTAATTTAGCCTGGTGGCAGTTCTCGGATAGGGTCCCATCTCCGGAGCAGTTATGTTGAAAGTATGCTTCCGATGCGCCCAGTAAGATCATCTTAGCGGTATGCCGACTCTGCTCGAGCCCTACTCCATACGCTCCAAGCTGCACCGCCAATCCAAAAAGCATAATCATCACCGGCACCGCCAGCATAAAGAGTAGTAGCGCGCCGCCATGGGAATTATTATCAGCACGGACGAAAGCACCAAGACTTTGCTTACCACTTGGCTTCATTATGTTTCACCTTTATAAACTTTAGGTAACCGCTCACCCTTGAAATTAAGCACATAAAATCCACAAACATTAAAGCCGAATTTGGGGTGAAAACACTATCCGTTCACATAAATCAGCCGCCCCGATCAGGAGGCGACCATTTTGATACACCTTATAATTACGCTAGCAAAATGCATTGTAACCCTTCAACTTGATATTCATGTAAACGGATACAACCCTAACTTCCTCCCTCGTGGCCGCAGCTTCTACAAAGGCCGCTCTCCTCTGTACCACAGACGCAGGAGCACTTACAGGGGTTATTCGGATCGATCTGTCCTCCATAATCGGTGCAATCCGGAGGATTATCGCATTCACACTCACAGGTCAAAGCATTCCGGGTCTGACCATCGGGGCACGGGCCTGCGCTACACTCGCATTTTCTACTGTCCTCGTTCCAATACATATCATCGGCTTGATGGGGTACCTTTAACTTCATGCGGAAACAGGTGCAGACACAGCCCTGTTGCGGATCACCGTATTTATTGCGCATTGCTGTTACGCCCGGAGGGTTGTTGCCGTCACCACACTTCTCATCTCTCGACGGGCACCGACAGCCGCATTTCGAATCTGCCAATGTCACCATATCTTTCAACTTTGGAAAAGCTGCTTTACAGTCCTCCAAAGTAAAAGGCCGGGGGGCGGCATCTGGGTTGTTTTTTTCCCTCACCATACACCCACACGCGTCACCAGTCTCAGCAGGGTTGGGTCCTACCGATTCTAACGGGCCATCTTTCGGGTATCCTCTAAACGGTTGATCTTGATTACACTGGCAATCAGTTGGATCGTCAGTGGCAAAATACGGGCCGTTCCGCCCTAGGGTCATGTGACAGATGCACCGGCATAAATTCTTATACGGACCACCCGAACTCGCAACGGTGTGTCCCGGTCCATACTTTTGGACGCAGTAAACCTTCTCGGGACAGTAACAACCTACCGTAGAATTGCCTTTGTAACCAGGCGGCAGTGGATTCGGAGCGTCCTTTACCGGAATGGCATCTTTGGGGCAAGTTCTACACGTCCACCCCCCTAAATAATTATTTATAGCTTCTTTCGGTATATCTGGATGCTCAAAATAAAAGGAGGGTGCCACACAGATGCACTTATTAGAATTGTAATCGGGGCTACCGAAGGGGTTAC
>JAAYZI010000384.1 GCA_012514925.1 Deltaproteobacteria bacterium
GGGTTCGGCGCTAAAGCCTTTCGTTTATGCCTTGGCCATGGAGCGGGGTTGGACTCCTGCTACAATTATAGATGATTCACCGCTTCTTCGGCCAGTAAGTGTTGGTATAAAGCAGTATCGCAATTACAGCGGCAGGCACTATGGTTTAGTCCGGTTGCGGGAGGCTCTTGGAAACTCACTTAATATTCCTGCGGTAAAAGCGGCTGAGTTTGTTACGACCGAAGCTTTGTACGCCTATTTAAGAGAGCTTGGTTTTGAGGGGTTAACGAAATCTGTGCTGCATTATGGAGAGGGGCTTGCGTTGGGTAATGCTGAGGTAAGTCTTTTTGAATTAGTTAGAGCCTACAGCGTGCTTGCCAGAGGCGGGGTTTATAAAAACATTTCTGGGTTGTTAAATTCTCGTGTTGAGTCAGCCAGAGAGAAAAGAGTTGTTTCTCGAGCTGTTAGTTCAATTGTAGGCAATATATTGTCGGATGAAAATGCCAGGCAGCTCGAATTTTCGGGTAGTGGGCTACTTAGCTTCCCGGCGCAGACAGCGGTTAAAACAGGGACTTCTTCGGACTACCGTGATGCCTGGGCTGTGGGCTACAACGACGATTTTACGGTTGGTGTATGGATGGGGAGTTTAGACTATCGTCCAATGAAGCAGGTAACAGGATCAGAGGGTCCTGGGATTGTGCTTCGTGCTGTTTTCGCTGAACTTAATAGAAGAACTCCGACGGCGCCGCTTTTTCTTGATCCTGAGCTTGTGAGAGTGTCGGTATGTGAGGCGACGGGTCGAGCTGCTTGTGGGAGCTGTAACGCCATCGATGAGCTATTTGTTCCAGGCACTATGCCGGATCCTTGTGAGGATGTAAGTGAGAGAACTCCTAAATCTTCGCCGCCACACATAAAGATCCAGCTTCCAACCAAACACCTGCGCCTAGCGCTTGATCCAAGGATCCCAGATTCCCTAGAAAAATTTCCCTTTACGATAGACTCAGATCGGAAAGTTTCAAAGGTTATGTGGTATGTAAATGATGAATTAGTCGGGGAAAGTTTAGGGGAGACATTTCTCTGGCCGCTTTCCGCCGGAGAAAAGATACTTAAAGCATTGGTTTGGGTCGGCGAACACGAGCCCGTTTGGACTGATAATGTTAGGTTTTTTGTGCGACCCCTTTATAGTATCCGCTTACATGAAATCAAGGAGGAAGGAGCGTAAATAAATCGTATCCGGTAAGCGTTCAGATGTAGTGAAGTAACCGTTCACGTGAACATTACTTTCTCTGGAGAAAGTGAATTTAACTTCGTGCCGAGGTGAAATCTTACTGCCCAGGCTGAAAACAAAAATTGGATGATCAATTTCACGCGTAAGCGGTTACAATGAATCTATAAAAGACTGAGTCGGAGCAACGGGAGGCGGATCGAAGGGATTAAGCGGATCAGTTTTTAGAATAAAAACCTCATCCCCATCACTGTAACCGTCTCCGTCAGTATCGGCGACCCGTGGGTCAGTACCGTACTTATCCAATTCAAAGATATTAAAGATGCCGTCACGGTCAGTATCCCGCCGCATGCGTCGGCAAAGAGTCTGTGCTCTACCACTTAAAAAGCGAGAAGCTATCCGCCCCAAATAGTCATAGCCGGCTGAGGTTGGATGTAGGCGATCATAACTCAATAAAGCTGTGCTCATTTTGTCAAACCTGACTCGGACCGGTAGTGTTTTGGAACGGTAGCGTAAAAGCAGATGGTTGATTTCTTTCACATAGGCGCTCTGTCCGGAGCGAGTGGTGGGAATCAGTGTGGAAACCACAATCAAAGGAAGATTACCGCGTTTATTCTTGTAATAGTTGCGCAGAACCTCCACTAGGCGCACGATATTGCGGACCACCCTGCCAGGGGAGACATTCTGCCACCAATCATTTCGGCCGATATCAATGACGATTATATCAGCGCGGCGCATCAGCACATCGGAGGAGGGGTTGGGGAGGTGGCTTGTGAACCAGAGCAGAAGCCGTGCGGAGGAGGCTCCTGGTAGGCCCAGATTTGTGACATGGATGTGTGGAAAGCGCTCCTGGACCCGCGCCGCATACCCTCCGTGGTCGCGGTGGGTGAAGTCGCCCCGCCCGTAGGCGATGCTATCCCCTGTAAAAATTATTCTGATCCTGCCATCGCAGTTCATGTCTATGAAATCATACTTGTTAGGGCACGCTTGGGCGGTCAAAGCTGTAAGGCCAAGCCCTAAAAGCAGGATAACTTTCAAGAATTTCAGAAGAACAAACATCTAGCTATTATACACTTAGTACTAAAAACCGTCACGGTAATCGTTTACGTACGGAATTGATTACATAAAACCCGCAAACATTGAAAGTGGACCCTTCTTAGGGGTGAAAACACTACCCGTTCACAAAATCAGATGCCCCTGATCAGGAGGCGGTCACTTTTTTTCATAATAACCACACTGGTAACACAGTGTAATCACCTAATTTAATATTTATGCAAGCGGTTACAATCACACAGACAATGTTAGATTTCTTCATATAAAACGTAAAGTCATCCAATCTGGTACGACTTAATGTTGGCCTTGTCGCATTTAATA
>JAAYZI010000385.1 GCA_012514925.1 Deltaproteobacteria bacterium
AAATACCACTGTCCAAAATCGCATCTACTCTCCTTCTAAACTCCTGGTCCTTTGCAAAGTACCTAGGTAAGACGACTAACGCTTCACTAATAACGGCCGGTGCAAAGCCTTATGTGCCACACGGCCCCTTTTCTTAGTGGAAGCTTGACATGTATTGATACTCAGGACATGACTTAGAACCTCATCTATCTGCTTGACCGCAATAAATTTGATCTTCTCGCGCTGTTTCTTTGGAATCTCTTCCAAATCCTTTAGGTTAGCGTGGGGAATCAGTACCCTCTTAATCCCATATCGCCGAGCCGCCAAGACTTTCTCCTTAATCCCACCGACCGGCAAGACATTTCCACGCAAGGTGATCTCTCCCGTCATTGCGAGGTCTTTTGGAACCTTGAGAGCGCATAACGCCGAAACCAGGGCTGTCACGATTGTTACCCCGGCGGAGGGACCATCTTTAGGCGTGGCTCCTCCCGGCACATGAATATGCACATCTACTTTACTGTAAAAATCCGGATTAAGCCCTAAAATGGCGGCATTAGAGCGCGCATAAAACATGGCAGCTTGAGCCGATTCTTGCATCATGCTCCCCAGATGACCGGTTAGTTGAAGTTGCCCTTTACCTTTGGCTAAAGACACTTCTACCGGCATGATCTCTCCGCCATGCACTGTCCAAGCCAAACCTTGCACCACTCCAACCAAGTCTTGTTTGGAGTTCTGCTCGGGCTCGTATTTGGTCACCCCTAATAACTCGTTAATTAAAGCTGCATCAACACTAGTGCGGATCTTCCCCGTTTCGACATAATTACGGGCAAGCTTGCGGCAAATCGCGCCGATCTCCCTCTCGAGATTACGCACGCCCGCTTCACGAGTATAATGCTCAATCAGAAAAGCAACGGCTTCATCTTTGAACGTAACTTTCAACCCCTCAAGACCCTTATCCTTAAGATCCTGTGGGATCAAAAAACGTTGTGCTATACTAAGCTTCTCTTCACTGGTGTATCCAGAAATAAAAATAACCTCCAAACGGTCCACCAATGCCGCCGGTACAGTGTCTAATGTATTGGCGGTGGCGATAAAAATGCAGCTCGATAGATCAAAGGGGATATTAAGATAATGGTCGCGAAAGAATTTGTTTTGTTCGGGATCTAAAACTTCCAACAAAGCCGCAGCCGGATCCCCGCGATAATCGGTCCCGATTTTATCAAGCTCATCCAGCAAAAAGACCGGATTACTGCTACCGGCTTCTTTAAATCCCTGAATAATGCGGCCCGGCAAGGCACCCACATAGGTGCGCCGGTGCCCGCGCAGCTCGGCTTCATCCCTAACTCCCCCCAGAGACATGCGCACAAACTTACGACCTAGGGCGCGGGCGATCGAACGGCCCAAGGAGGTCTTCCCCACTCCGGGTGGACCGACAAAACACAGAATTGGACCCTTAGCGTCTTTCTTAAGCTTGCGCACACTTAGAAATTCAAGGATGCGCTCTTTGGCTTTTTCGAGTCCATAGTGATCTTGGTCAAGAATCTTTTTTGCCGAAGCCAAATCCAAACGGTCACGGGTGCGTATCGACCAGGGCAGGTCTGCCATCCACTCCAAATACGTGCGCAACATGGCATATTCGCTGCTCTCTGGGTGCATGCGCGTCAAGCGCGTCAACTGTTTATCGACTTCAACTTTGGCAGCCGGTGAGAGTTTGGCTTGAGAGAGCGCTTTTTTTAGCTCCTGCATGTCCTCGGAAGCCCCTTCGCCTTCTCCTAGTTCGCGCTGAATCTGCCTGAGTTGTTCACGTAAATAATATTCGTGCTGTCCCTTTACTAATTCGCTCTGCGCTTTGTCTTTGATCGTCTCCGAGATCAAGAAGCGATTTAAGTCATCACTCAAAATCTTATCTGTGGCCCTTAAGCGCTTAATGGGGTCCAGCTCTTCCAAGAGACTCTGCGCAAAACTTAAATCGAGTTTATAGTGGGCGATAATTACGTCGGAGAGTATGCCGATATCTTCAATATCTTCGGTTACCAGTAACATCTCCTCGGGTAAGTGCTCGTATTCTACTAGCGTCTGCAAGTTCTTGCGGATGCGCTGCACAATACCATGATCAGCCGCCTCCAAGACCGGAGAAACTTCCGGTAAAACTCCATTAATTTTGGCCTTGAGAAAAGGTTTTGTCTGAGTGAGCCGTAACAGACGCGCCCTTACTAAGCCTTGCAGCAACACCTTACAACGCCCGTCATTTAGGCTTAGGGTGCGGATAACACTCGCAACGACCCCAAGTTTACACAGGTCTTGGCTTGAAATTTCCTCATTCACGCTCTTGGTTTGGGTTACCACAAAAACCATTTTGTCAGAGCGCATCGCTGATTCTACTGCTTCGATCACATCCTTATGGCTCAAATAAAGCGCCATCACCACAGAAGGGAACGCCACTAAATCAAGAGATGGCAAAACCGGCAAGACCTCGGGCAGGTCGATCTCAGCCCGAATTTCCGGTGTCTCCCCGGTTTTAGACTTGTTAGCCTTCGATGATTTTTTAATGCGCTTCATTACCCCTCATAATGAAGCTCGGCCGCTCTTGCTCAGATAATTCTTCAAGCGTGCCGTTTTTAAACTGGACTACTGTAAGGTGTCGAGTCAGCTCTCCTGTAGGCCCGACTCTAATCTTGCCGGTGAGGCCTTGATACAGATCGATTGATCGCATCGCCGCTGGAAAAGGCGTGTTCTGTTCTTGAGCGCGCTTAAGAGCCGCAGCCACTATCGCGCCTGCGTCAAAGCCTTGCGCGGCCATGAAATCGGGAGCTCGCCCGAATTTATAACGATACGCTCCCTCAAACTGAACCGTGAGTGGCTGGGTGCTTTTTGCAAAAAAAGGGCTGGCAAAGATCGCCCCATCTAAGGCTTTTTGAGACATCCTCAGTTGAGCTTGGTCATCCCAGCGGGAGGTGCCGAGGAGTTTGATCCCGCTGCGTAACCTCTCGGGAAGCTCCAGCGCAAAGCGCGCCACATTTTGAGCACTATCCGTAAAAAAGACGGCCTCGGCTCTCTGTTGCTCAAGTTCCGCTATGATACCGCTGAAACCGGCGGTTGCGGCTGGGAGATAAGACTTCTCGAAAACCACCTCAAGCCCCAATTCGGCGGCTTTCTGTTTAAAAGCGGCGTGATATTCGAGCCCGTTTTGATCATCCGCATAAACCACAGCATAACGTACCAGACCAAGTTTGCGGTAACACTCTTCAAGCAATGAGGAGACTTGGCTCTTCACGGTTGGACCTAGCCTAAAAACTCCATCTCCTACCGGAAAGTGGCTTTTCTTAGAGAGGGCTAGCAGCGGGACTCCATTTTCACGCGCTACCTGGCCGGCCGCCTCGGCTGGTCCTGCCAGCAATGGACCGATCACCGCCCTTAGAGCGCCTGCGGCCATCAGTTCACGCAGCGCCATAACGGCTTGACCAGAGTTAGCGGCGGTATCACGGAACGCAAGCTGCATTCCCAGCCCTGCGGCTTGGCTTTCAAACGCCAAGACAACACCGTTCTTTACTTTTTCCCCCAGCGGCGCGTACGGCCCTGAAAGTGGCAGTAAGACACCAACTTGACCGGCTCCTGATGGAGTAGAGATCGCTCTTGGAGAACTTTCTGGAGACGTCGCTGGGCTGGGCCCTTCCCAAAATTTTCCTGTAGCTGTGTTTGCTGCCGCAGGGGAACTTCCTGCACGACGTTTTAATTCCTGACCTATCACGGTATAAACAAAAACGTCGCTGCTCCATTTCTCACCTAAAGTGTATATCTGCGTATCAGGAAGCGATCTAAGCAACAGTCCGGCCCCGCTTACGGCGGCTTGATGCTCTCCGCCCCGACCCGCAGCCATGCGGCTTACGCGCGAGAACCAGGCAAGGCTCTGGTCTAGATTTTTGTCGCGTCCGAAAGCGTAGGCAAAAACTAACGCAAAGCGCAGATCCACTTGGTCGGAGTTGAGTCCCTTAGAACTGAAATATGAGCTTAGAGTCGAGAGCGATTCTTTCGGGCGGTCTAATGCCAGTTCAGTGCTGGCGATTCTAAGCACGAGTGCCTCTTGCTCTGTCGGACTCAGCTTCAGACGGTTGGCTTTCTGGTATTCTGCCAGCGCCTGCACTCTTTGACCCACGCGCGTATATTGGTCTCCTAATAAAATGCCCCGAACTGTAATTGGCTGCCCTAGTAGATCGCGGTCAAGCGGCCAGCCCTCCCATGGAAGTCGCTGCACTCGCGCTTTGTCAGAAGGTTGTGGTTCAGGCGGCTTTGATAGGGGAGTAGTTTGATCGTAGCGACCGCTGCTTTTTCCGGCGTAGGTAGTCTCTGTGTAAGAGCTGCTTCCAAATGTTCCGGATCGATAACATCCCAAAGTTGCAAGAAGGAGAACGATTACAATTGAATAAGAAACAGCTTTTATATTAACGGTTATCTTAGCGGCGCCCAGACCACACTTTAATGCCATTTCAAGCTCCAAGTAATAAAGGCAACTACTTGCAAACTACTCTACCAGCGCTAATTAGGATTCAAAACGCAATATAACCTAATCACCCACCGGGGGAAGCACTGATTAGGATGAAAGGTTCAACCACTTAGGTTTGAGCATAAATACAAATGGTCTCTAAAACGCGCCTCCACAAAACGATGTGTTGAAAAGCGAATCTGCTGGGGGTCAACTAGGATAAACAGTACAAGTCAGTATTACGCTAAATTCCACTCCCCTACATATAAAGGAGCAAAAAGTCAGGCGAACATACTCTTAACTTTCTCGAAAAGGCCTTTGTCCTGCTCGTAATCCTTCTCCTGCTCCCGCAACTTTTCTAAAAGTTCACGGTGCTCAGGCGAAAGTTTTTCGGGGATCTTGATGAAAACCCTGACATGCTGATCGCCGCGGCGGTTAGTGCCCAAAATCTGAATCCCCCGGTTCTTTAAGCGAAAAATTCTACCCGAAGGAGTGCCAGGCGGAACCTTCAACTTCATTTCCCCCTCTAAAGTCGGAACATTGATCTCGGCACCTAACACCGCAGTCGTATAAGAGATCGGCACCTCACATATAATCTCACTCTCTTCACGTTCAAAAACAGGGTGCTCTTTTACGGAAATCATCACATACAGATCACCTGAAGGCCCACCACTTAGGCCCGGCTCACCTTCGCCGTTTAGCCGCAAACGCTGACCGTGATCAATACCCGCTGGTACCTTCACCTTAATCTTGCTTTTAGCGGATTTTAACCCCGAACCATTACAATTACTGCAAGGATTTGCTATGCGAGACCCACTACCATTACAAACATGACAAGTGCGGCTAATCGTAAAAAAGCCCTGCTGCATCCGGTACTGCCCACTGCCGCCGCACTGACGGCAGCGCTCCGGAGCGCTACCAGGAGCCGCTCCGCTGCCGCCACAAGTTTCGCACCGCACCCGGCGCAAAATCTCCACTTCCTTTTCAGCCCCGAACGCAGCCTCTTCAAAAGAGATCTCCAAGTCGCAACGTAAATCCTGCCCCGACCGCACACGCGAGCGTCCCCCGCCACCACCTGCTCCAAAGAATGAGCTGAAGATATCGCCGAAAACATCTTCAAAGCCGGCAAAGATCCCGCTAAAATCAGCAGCGCCGCCGAAACCACCCCCTTGTTGAAACGCAGCATGCCCAAATTGATCGTATTTGCGCCGATTGTCAGCATCAGCCAGTATGGAATACGCTTCAGTAGCCTCTTTAAACTTCTCCTCGGCCTCCTTATCACCCGGATTCCTGTCTGGATGAAACTGCAACGCCTTGGTACGATAGGCCTTTTTTATCTGATCGAGGCTAGCATCCCTGGAGACGCCCAAAACCTCATAGTAGTCCCGCTTAGACACGCCTTAACCGCCCTAAATACACCAAATGCAACGCGCTAAATGATTTACAGCCGCGCTTTGAGCGACTTACTTGACCTCTTCAAAGTCTGCATCAACCACATCGTCTCCATCAGACTTGCCTGAAGCACCCCCAGTTGAACTCGCGCCATCCCCTTGACCCCCTTGCGCTTCTCCTGCGCCCTGGGCATCGCTGCTGCTAGCTCGCTTATACATCTGCTCCGTCAGTTTATGGCTACGTTCCGAAAGCTTCTCGTAAGCCGACTTAAGAACCTCCACATCTTCGCTCTCTAATGCGGTTTTTGCTTCGCTTAGAGCCGTATCAAGCTGGCCGCGGTCCTCAGCTGAAAGTTTGTCGCCCAAATCCTTGGTGCTCTTTTCAGTGTTATAAATCAATCCGTCCAGTTGATTTCTAGCTTCAATCAACTCCCTCTTCTTCTTATCATCTTCGGCGTGCTCCGCTGCATCCCTCACCATACGGTCCACCTCTTCCTTCGACAAGCCTGAGCTGGCAGTGATCTGGATGGACTGCTCCTTGCCGGTGCCAAGATCTTTGGCAGAAACGTGCACAATACCGTTGCCGTCGATATCAAAGGTAACCTCAATCTGCGGAACTCCCCGCGGCGCCGGCGGAATCCCTACCAACTCAAAACGACCCAAGGTTTTGTTGCTGGCGGCCATTTCGCGCTCACCCTGCAAAACGTGAATGGAAACCGCGGGCTGATTGTCAGCTGCCGTGGAAAAAACTTGGGACTTGCGGGTGGGGATGGTGGTGTTCTTCTCAATCAACTTGGTGAACACACTTCCGTAAGTCTCGATTCCCAGGCTAAGCGGAGTCACATCTAAGAGCAGAACATCTTTAACATCGCCCTTTAGCACCCCCGCTTGAATAGCCGCGCCAATTGCTACTGCTTCGTCCGGATTAATACTTTTTGAAGGTTCCTTACCGAAGATCTCCTTAACTTTCTTCTGAACCGCCGGCATGCGGGTCATCCCACCCACCAGCAAAACTTCCTGGATGTCCTGTGCGCTCATGCCGGCATCC
>JAAYZI010000035.1 GCA_012514925.1 Deltaproteobacteria bacterium
TGTTATTATGACCAAGCAAGATGTTTCTCTAAATACCACGAACAATCCGGTTAAACATGAACCTCAACTTCAGGCTCCGATTCAAGGTGTAGGTCTCTCAGTTTATCAACGCGTGCTTGGGCAGCCCTTGAATTTTGGCACCCTAGCCTCGCCTAATTTGCAACTTTCTGCAGAAGGAGAACGGCTAGCGGAGCTAATGACTGCCACGCTTTTGCCGGAACATTACGGGGATTTTGCAAGGGATTTTGCAAGGGCATGGATAGCCGCTCTTGAAAACTCAGGTACACTGTCTTGCTATCCTGAGACTACTTACCGTGAGTATACTCTAGAGATTGAGGGAAAAAACTTTCCAGCCCTTACCTTCGAAGGGTATGATCCCAACAAACGCGTCCAAGACATTAAGTCAACACGACCCTACATAAGTCGCGGCCAGATGGGTGAGGCAAAAAATCTGCTCGACCTTCAAGGTTGTCAGCTCTGCACTAGCATCGCTCAAGCCTTGGATGCGGCCGTCGACCCAGAAGTCCCCAGTAACGCCCTCTGTGACCTTGGCGATTACCTTTGGATCGTAAATAAGTTCCCTTGCAATCTGGGCGATACCTTGATCCTCCCCAAAACCCACGATGATATGTCCGGACGCGTAACCCCACGACAGATCACTCCATCTGAGATTCGCTATTCTATCGAAGAGGGAAAGACACGCAACAAAGTGCTAACCCCGACCTACCTTGAGACTGTCATGGCTGTCTGTGATCGCTTTAAACAGCAAGCAAAACGCAACCATGTTTTGTGTGGCATGAGTCAGCCTATGCACGATCATTTTAAGTTAAAGCCTGAGCAGAACCCAGGTGCCTCCCTCCATAGGTACTTTTACCAAGCTGATAAGGGGTTGAATACGACTGTGGACCTTTACAGACCAACATGCGCTGCTTTTGATGTACTGGCGTTGGCATGCGCTGACCGAGAAGAGCTTGCCCGCACACTCGTAGATCTACTCGAGCACATGGAGCGTGCGCACGAGATTTATACGATTACATATTTCCAGGGGCACTGGTTTATTTTACCGAGAAAGAAAGAAGCTATCGGCGAGACTCCCATCAGAACAGGCTCTACCGTCAACTGCCATATAATTGATGACCCGGCCAAAAATCCATTGCCCCTAAAAGAAGTGCTGCGTACCGTGCCGCTTAAAGAAGAGTTTCAATGGGCAAAGTATCTAACGACCTGCAGCGCAAGTTTAATTCGCCAGGATCTGGACGAAGTCTTAGCTCCCGAACTAACAAAAGCGCAGGCTTTGGTGTTTTGCAAGTACGAGCCGGTCGATTATCACCGCGCCGCGCCGTGGGGAATGGGCGCTAACCTTGAGCGCCTAGAGAGCTGGACCGGCACAAACGTGACGGATGCCTACTACACCTCTCGACGGGAGGGCTGCCAGGATACGCGCCATGACAAAGGCCATACGGAATTTGCGGCCTACGCGACCGCCTGGATCGGGCGCTTGTCAGGACTTAACTACAAAGACCTTGAAGCTGCCGTATTAGCGGCTGTGGTACATGATACAGGCTACGCATTTATCCCAAATGTGAGTGATCGTTATGATCGCATAACCAGCGGCCGCATCAGTCCGGATCCGGAGCAGCAGCGTCTGGCGCTAGAGGATGACGCTGCTATCCGACGCGAACATCAAGCCGCATCAGTGGAGTACGCCCAGATCCTGCTAAGTGGCCACCCACAGCTAGAGCGGATTATTAAAATGGTGGCGGACCACGACACCCGCCTGACAGCTCCCGACTTAGCCACCCAATGCTTTTGGGACGGTGATTGGCTAGCACGCGTTTCTGCGCCAACGGTAAATTCTATATGGAAACAAGTTCCGGCATTGTATGGAGATATTCCGCGCACCATTGCCCTGCTGGAAGAACAACTAACCTTCAACCAACCCGAGGGACTATTCACCCCAGTGGGCTATGCCATGGCGCGATTGGAGTTTGTAAACACAGCCCTCCACCTGGTTGGCGGCCGCCTAGATAAGCTGCCACCTTCCCTACCAGAGCGTTACGGCCCGGAGCTGGCGAAGCTTGCAAGCCGCCGCCACGCTTCTCAAATATTCCTCGACCGGTTTGGGTCTCGTGGAGATCAAACTCAGGGTGGGGCCTCCCACTTATCTATCTAAGCTTTTACAACTCGAAGAAGAACCTCATCCCAGCTCGAACTGCCCACAGAGCCGCGCGTACTCCTCAATCGACAGTGTCTCCGCGCGCCGCCCAGGGTCGATACCGGCGCGCTCCAGCAGCTCTTCAATCGGTAAACCCCTAA
>JAAYZI010000386.1 GCA_012514925.1 Deltaproteobacteria bacterium
CAATCTGGTACGACCTAAATATTGGCCTTGTCGCATATACATATCTCGCGCAAAGGGTTGGCAAATTAAACTAGTGCGCTACGCGCGAAATATGTATATGTGACAAGGTTTAATAAAAGCCCAGGTTAGCAAAACCTAGCCTTTTTGGTGATGGCTGACGGTAACGCGGAGTTAAATTCACTTTCTCCAGAGAAAGTAATATCCACGTGAACGGTTACTACAATTAAAACGGCGAGCTCCTTGACTTTCAGCGGGTCAATCTGAGCTGACGAGGAGCGCTGGGTGCAACTTTGTCTGTTCCCAGTACGACTGTCAAAGTTTGGGGCGAATCCATGGTAACCTGATGTTGCACCGACTCAAAACCTTGACCAGTGACGGTAACCGTATGAGCGAGAAGCGCTCCAGTTGGTGTGCGTTTGCCGCCAACATTTCTAAATTGGTCAATCACCGCAGTGACCTCCCCGGCTGCATCGGCCGCACCGAGGAACACCTCTTGACCGTAGGAATCTACTACGCGCACAGTTGCGCCCATGAGTGGTTGGCCTTCCCGATTCACCACCTTCAGCGTCAGCGTCCACGAAAGACGAAAAGAAGAATATGGATCGATGCCAAAGTCGACATAATACTTTTTGTAAATTGAAGCTTCCATAAAGGCAGAGCGCGCGGCACTATCGGCAAAACGCACATCTATAAAACGCAGGTCCACTACGGCGTTAAGGCTGCCGCTGCTATAACGTACGGCAGTTAAAGGCTGAAAGGGATCTAGTAACTCGCCTGAGATCTGGAAAGTAGAATCTTTAAGATCGAGGTTTGAGATATTCGTGCAGGCAATCCAACGCGAATTTGTAACCAAAGTATTGCGCTCGAAGCGCAGCTGCGCAGTAGGACTGTCCACCCCGCTACTAATCTTTACGGAATTCGCGGTGAGTAGATTTTGATCGTTTGAGCCAAAAGCCCCGCGTCCCATTTTAATCCCGCGAAAAGTATTATCGTGCACGTGGATATTGCGGTTATCCAACTCGGCATTCATGCGGAAAGCCGAAGCCGTCCATTCGCGCGCATAGGCACTTACAAAATTTCCAGAAATTTGAATGTCATTGGCATTTTCAACCTGAATGCCATACGCGCCCGAGAGAGCGCCACCCTGGCCACCGTTATACTCCTGGTTCAGCGGTAGCTCCTGCACTTCGATCTGGTTGTTTAAAATGCGGGTGCCCCGCGCTCCTCCGCCTACAAAAATTCCACGGCAGGACCATTCGTCCGCGCCGCAGAGAATGGTATTGTCATGTACCTCAGATCCCTGATCTCCGTAAAGTTGAATTGCAAAGCCATTAGTATAGCGGGAGCGCAGCCGGATGGTATTATGATGAATTTTGGAATTCCGGGAAGCCACGATGCCGTTCTGACACCCGCCTACAATTGTGTTGTTGTAAACCTCGCCGTCCTTACCGGCTGAGATCACGGTACCGTCAAAGCGGTCGCGCGAAGTAATGATATTGACGTTGTTATAGAAAGTATTCTCATGGATACGCACGCCACTTGCATAATATGCGCCGAAGTTATGGCAGTTTGGGCCGTGCACGTTGGTTGTCAGTTTGGTTACTTCGATTTTGTCAGCGCCAAATTCGTAGACGGCGTGGCTGCGGTTTCCGCCCCCACGGCCTTGTGAAATCGTACCGTTCTTTAGAACCAGGTTGGCGGCGGAGCCAAAGCGCGTAATATCGGGATAGGTGCGTTGACGCCAGTCCTCGCCCCAACTAGCAGGTCCGGCCAGCACACCGAAAACGCGGCTACGCTGGATACGGATATCATCGATGTATACGTAGCCGGATTTTGCAAGCGCACTGCGAGCGGCGCGGATGCCAAGCTGAATGGTATGGGTTTCGGGGGAGCTACCTGTGGTAAAGCTTGCGGTAACGAAGTGAAATCCACGCCAGGTCCCTCCTGTGTGCGCGGCCTCTATGTCGGTGCCTGCCAGCTTAGCATAAAGAGTAATTTTCTCTCCGTCAGAGAACCCATTAAAGGCACGAAAAGAGAGATCATAGGTGGTGTTGGCTGCGAGTGAAACTGTGCCTAGGGCGCTCACTTGTTGCTGATCGGGTGAAGTTTCCCCCGCAGGCACAGCAAAACGCAGCGCCTGCGGGCCTGTCCAAGCGAGGCTGCCGCTAAAGGGGCCTTGACCGACATCCGCTGAGGGTGCTTGGGAGAGATCCCAGTTAGGCAGATTGCGCCCAGAACCTTCTTCGAAACTTGAATTTGGGACCGTTATGAAAGGCGAGTTGTCGTAGGTGATAGTATGGCCGTTTAGGTCGAAGCTTATGTTTGGCGCGATGACGGCAAAGGCGCTGCCGGGAGTCGAAACATCAGTGTCGAGCATGTAAGTGGCACCGGCTTGGTCAAGGTAGTAAGGAGACGGTCCGTTGGCGGAGAGCCAAGCCTTATTAATTATCACGGTTTGGGCGAAAGCGCTGCCGTGGAGCAAAAGAGCGCTTACCACGCATAGCATGATTAGAACGCTGGTTAGAGATCTCCCACTTACTACTTTGTTCGTTCTAGTTTCTCTTATCATATCGCCTAGTTGTAAGATAATATAACTATAAGCCGCACCGTACACTTCTCGCAGACCTATGGAGAAGGTAAAATACAAACTCAACGAAAAGTAAAGAATCAAGTAGCATGCCAAGACCTTTTGGCTCTAGCGATATTCTTGATAGCTAACAGAAACAAGTAATTAAGACTAGCACCGCAGTATCACTTCTTAAGGCGCAGCATGGATGGTGCTGAAGGAGCTACGCTATCAGTGTCCAGCACCATCGTGATGGCTTGATTGGCGTTCATAGTGATATTTTGGGATGTCGTCAGGCTCCCATACGAAGCGGTAACAGCATGGGGAGTGTAAGGGGTGTCGTTGGCCGTCGGACGAACACGGTAGGAACTACCTTCGCGGGAATATTCGCTGAGCTCTAAACGGACACGTCCTTGATTGTCAGAACGTCCTCGCAAAGTCTCTGTTCCGCCACCGGTTGCTGTCGCAGTGACTTCTGCACCGACGATTGGTTTGTTATTGCGGTTTACGACTGTGATATCAAGATACCATTTTAATGTGTAACTGTAATGGTCCCCGGCGTTATTGTGATTGCTGTTGAGGGAGTAAGCCATACTCGCCCCGTTGATGAACTTATTGTCGAGAAAGATGTTGTTCTCGGAGCTGATTCCGCAACAGTAACCTACCACCAGACCGCCGTAGTTGATCGGATTCGGACCCTTTGAGAAGGTGTTGGAGATGTAGCGGCCGTTTCCATCGGCTGCGTAACTGTTTGCCAGCCATGCCAGCCTGTGATTGCTCTCCAAGAAATTATTGCGGAAAGTACCGGTATTACTGGCAGCCCCATAAATTGCAATTGCCTCGGCCTTGTCGTCTTCCGTTTTTATTCTGACGGTGTTGTCGTAGTACTCATTTACGCCTGAGGTACTCAAGTGAAATCCGACTATGGAAGAAGTGGAAGAAGGAAATTTTGGTGAAGAACGGACCGTGCCCGATATGGTGTTGTTGTAAATACGGTTATTCTCCGTGTACATCGAGACATCGCTGACGTTGTAATCCGAAACTCTGATGGCCGGTGTGGTAAGGCCGCTGTGGTATTCAGGCGAAAATGGCATCGGGTTTATTATGAAGGTGTTGTTAGCGATCTCAGAATTGGTGGTATTGATGCTGAAAAGCACACCCGGCCCCTGATACGATTGGATGTGATTATCGCGCACGATTATATTATCGGATTTGTAAGTCGTGACGCTATAATGGTTTGTGGCAGTGGCCCTGATTTTGATGGTGTTGTTGCGGATAACCACGTTGCTCTGTCCTGAGGCTGAAATACCGCCCTGACCCCCGTCTATAGTACAATTATAAATCTCGCTGTCCGAGCCGATGTTGATAGGAAAGTTGTCCAGACTCATTCTGTTAATCACTGCCGGAACAGTATTGATGAAGGTGCTGTCGTGCAAAACGTTGTTGCCATCGTATTCGACCCAGAAATTCGAGGCATCTATTCCTGAAACTCGCGTGGTTACACGGTCCATTTCGAAACGTCCCTTATTGGTGCTCCCTTTAGAAACGGCTCGGAATTTGGTGCCACGATTACCTTCAATAATACTGCCATTTTTGACGGTGAAATTGGTCCATTTGCCACCTTTTCCAACCAGATCGGGGGTGCGATAGTTGTCAAAATATCCGCGCATCACGATGCCGGCATCATAGGCTGGTTGAATATCGGCAAAATCAATCCAAGACTCCCGTCCTGCGGGATCTTCAAAGGTAATCTTAAGGCGATAGCGCGCGGAAGTTTGTGGCTTAAATTGGGCGTATAACATGGGTGCGCGCTCAACGTTGCTACTCGAGGTCTGGGCGATAACTCCGACGTGTTCTTGTTCAACTTCCATGCGGTGCATACAACCCCAGCAGCTTTTTACCATAACCGAGGCGATATAGGTGCGGTTTACGGCTTGGATGTTTACCCAACCAGACAAGATTGTCTCCGTAGTGGCCGGTTTATTAAAGAACAGTAAACAGTCTCCTACAAGTTCCATGCCTGATTCGCAGACTCGCTTGGCTGAAGCTGCCGCGCTTAGATCCCAGTCCACTGGCTGAGCGGGATTATCGGATTTACCTATTTCAAAGTCATGATTCGGCACTCCCGTAAACGGAAGAGCTCCGAATGTTACAGTGTGATTATTAAGGTCAAGGGTGACGTCGTTTGCCCCTACAATAAAA
>JAAYZI010000387.1 GCA_012514925.1 Deltaproteobacteria bacterium
AAACTTCTAATTGACCAAGGTATTTTAACCACACGCGGTCAAAAGCTTGGGTTTAAGGAGACTTCCGGTGGATTTTTCTTCCCCACTTTGCTTTGGGCACAGTTGGAAAGTCTGTTTTGGGTAGGTTATCAGTTAATGCATACAACTGCCGAATTTTCAGGTGAGAACGGATCCCAAGCCGCCCAAGTTTTAAGGGTGTTTGATTACAATGTTTTCGTAAAAAAACTTCAAGACGAATTCTCCGCGGCAGTAGCACTGGGGCTACTGGAACGTAGTGAAAGTGTGTCCAAGGCTTCTCTCACTGCTGCGATTGAGAATTTGCGTCAGCGCCGGATACTCACCATCTCGGCCCAACCATCCGCCAGAACAATCGTGTTACGGCATGATATTAAGCCAGAGTTAAAGCTCCTTAGATCCATAAGACATGCCATCCACGGCTGGCTACGAACCGAGCCGGAGTACTACGAAATCACCAGTTAGAATACCGGCTGACTTATGGTAACCATTCGGTTAGACGAATTTAGTATCCGTTCACGTGAATATTACTTTCTCTGGAGAAAGTGAAATTTTACCGCCCAGGCTTAAAACGAGATTTCATGATCAATTCCACGCGTGAATAGTTACAAAAAATTAATAAATTCAAGGAGATGGCCACTCTCCTAAACTACCACCCCGCCGGTTAATATTCCAGCCACGCTACATATACACGCTACATATACACCCTACATATACCCTAGGCTCTTTAGCTGCTCCAGCTCTTCGGGGGCTGGAGCTTTCTCATTAATAGCAGGAAAAACACCTTTTTCCTTAGCCTCCCACTTGCGGATTACTGCCGCCAGACCCTCAAGCAGTTCAGGCTTAACCGAAGCAATATTCGTCTTTTCGCCGGGATCCAGCGCCAAATCGTAGAGCTCCCACACCTCTGTGGTTTTATCATGGATGGCCTTTAAATTACCCCGTACCACTGAGGTTTTATAGGCATGCGGAATGGCGGAAGAGTGAAATGAAACTTCCGATAAGATATCCCGCTCAGGCATATTAGACTTACCGGTAAGAATCTGCTCCAGCAGTGAGATCCCATTTAGGCCTTCCGCCGCGTAGGCTTTTTTTGACAGCGCTAAAATGGTTGGAAGTATATCCACCTGTGATACCGGGTCATCAATAACTGCCGGTTTAAACACACCAGGTAAGTAAAAAATAAGAGGCACTCTAATAAGCTCGTTATAGAGGGTGCGGGTGTGGCCGATCCAGCCGTGCTCCATGAACTCTTCCCCATGATCTGCCACAAAAACAATCAGGGTTTTTCTCTTCAGGTTTAGGCTCTCTAAGGCATCAAGCACCCGGCCGATATGATGGTCAGTGTAAGAAATCTCCTCGTGGTAGAGTCCGATTAAATAATCCAAATCCGCAGCGCTAAAAGACGGCGCAAGCTCGCGTAACTTTCGTATATCCATGCCGGGCTGGATCGGACCGTTATATGGTTTGGTCTGCTTAAAATCCGGATGGTGCATGAAATTAAAGTGCGGGTCGAAGTAGTGCAAGAACATAAAAAAAGGGTTCTGCTCTTTGGCTGCGCTGTAGTTACTCAGCCACTTAAGCGCGCTGTCGGAAACTTTCTCCGAGGTTATAATCTTGTGCATGCGCCGCTTAGACGTAATCTCTTTATAGCTATCAAATCCCTGCGCATAGCCAGACTCAGCACCGAGGTAGAAATGGCTCACTACCCCAGCGGTTTTAAATCCTCGCTCTTTAAAAAGCTCTGCCAAAGTCAAAAGATCGTACGAAAGGCCGCTGGAGCGATCAGTAGTGCCGTGTACAGATGGCATCAGTCCAGTAAAAATCGAGGCAAAGGCGGGCTTAGTCCAAGGTGCCGCGGCGTAGTGTCTAGCAAAGCGCACTCCTCCATCGGCTAGTTTACTTATGTTAGGAGTAAACTTAACTTCGGGATTGTAGCGGCCGAGGTGTCTCTCTCCCAGAGTATCAACTGAGATAAGCAGTACGTTCAGATCTTCAAGTGCAGGCACGGGAGTAAAGAAGCGGTAGTACCCAGCCACCACTGCACTCACCGCACCGACAACCAAAACCAGACCCGCCAAAAACCTCGTCACTCGCCAATTCATAACCTCTTTATTCCACAAGCAGTGAAGAAAAGGCAACCAATCCGCCCTAACCCGGATATTTCATGAAAGGACGGATTTACACATCCTCCCCCACCCAAAAAGACTGACGAAAGGGCCAGCGAAAGAACTGGCAAGGAGACCAACAGAGCCGTCTTTACTTTCTCCGGAGAAAGTAAACTCGTAAGCGTTTAGAGATAATAAAGTATCCGGTATCCGTTCACGCGGGGAATTGATTACGCAATTTTGTTTTTAGCCTGGACGGTAAAATTTCACTTTCTCTGGAGAAAGTAAAAGCGTAGATCTATTAAAAATCCGCGTCCGTGCCGGTTCTGATTAAAACCTCACGCGGCTTTACGCCATCCATCGGCCCTACCAAACCCTCCTGCTCCATAACATCGATAATACGCGCGGCGCGGTTATATCCGATCCTGAAGGCTCGCTGAATCATTGAAGTCGAAGCTTGACCCTTATCCCTTACCAACTGCACGGCTCTATCATAAAACTCATCGTACTCGCTTACGCCTCCAGCCGCAGACATCGAAGAAGAGTTCTCCTCCTCTAAAGCCTTCTCACAAATCTCCAAAATTTCGGAATCGTACTGCGGAGCGCCCTGCCGCTTTATGAAATTTACAACCCTCTGCACCTCAATATCTGAAACATAAGCGCCATG
>JAAYZI010000388.1 GCA_012514925.1 Deltaproteobacteria bacterium
CAGGGCGTACTTCATGGCGGCGCATATCCCGCGCAGAATAAAGCGGCAGGTATTGCACTAAAAGTGGCCGGGGACCGATTAAGCTCATATCTCCCCTAAGCACATTTATTAGCTGAAAAAGCTCGTCTAGCGAGAACTTACGGATGAATTTCCCAAAGTTTGTCAGCCGCTCCTCATCCGGCAGGGGCTGGCCTTGGGCGTCGTAAATATCTCGCATGGTTTTTAGCTTGAAAATACGGAAGATCTTTCCATGTTTACCTGGACGTTCTTGTATAAAGAAGACGTGACCGCGGTTGTTAAAGAAAGCGGCAATCAGAATCAAGGCAAGCAGCGGACTGAGCAGCAACAGTGCGGTAGCGCTGATGCTGATATCCAGAAGGCGCTTGCCGTAGCGTCGATACAAAGATGTCTGGTAAAGAGTTACTTGTTGGCTCACACGATTACTCTAGAGATAAATGGCGGAATAAATAAGGCGACAGCGCTTCGGCCAGTAAGTGTGATACCAGCGCGTGCCCATGGACGTTCCAATACCCTTTGCCCCTAGTGTATTCATCAAAACCACATAAGTAAACGCGCCGTCTTGTTGCTTATAAGTTAAGTTTTGGATATTCAGCCAGTCAAGGAAGATTCCAACTCAGAAATGGCGGTGCAACTTATTAATGGGCTGTATCCGTTCACATGAATATTAAGTTTAGGAATTACAATCTGTTGCCAGTGCAATTATCAAGAAAAAACGTGAACGGTTACAGAGTTTTTAAGATTAGGGATTTATTGGTGCAAAACTCCATTGAAAGCGCCTTTATTAACCCGCATGACCCCCGCTGGGCCGAGTTCCTCGCCAAGTGCCCCCATGGGGTCCATCACCAACCTGCCTATGTAAAATTAGCCGCCAAGCATGAAGGTGGGGAGGCCGCAGCATTTTGGGCCAGGTGCCAGGGGTGTGAACTTCTGATCCCTCTGGTCGTACGAGACCTACCGAAGGAGACCTCTTTGCAAGGTCTAAGGGACGCTGCTACGCCCTATGGTTACGCGGCACCTCTTATCTATCCGCTTACAAATAAGGTTGGGGTAAATAAGCCTTGTACCGTAGAAGATCTCAACCGGGCGACATTGCTTTTGGAATGTTTACGAGGGGAATGTTCCCGATGTGGGATTATCAGTGTTTTTAGCAGAATGCATCCGCTGCTAAGCACACCTCTTACTCCCTTTAAGCGGTGCGGTTCTTTAGTGGCCCATGCCGAAACAGTTTATGTCGATCTGCAGAGTAGCGAAACTTCGGTGTTATGGCGGCAGCTAAGACGAGCATTTAGAAAGAGCATTCGTCAGTTGCTTAATCAGGGTTTTACTGGAGTGGTCGATGAGTTCGGGCACCTGCCGCAATTTTATGAAATGTATCTGGACACAATGCGGCGACGACGAGCCAAGCCCTTTTATTTTTTTGATTGGGATTATTTTGAGACTTTGGTAGGTACGCCGACGTTGGAGCCGCATCTTTGCTCGGTTTTGAATCCTGAGGGAGAGTTGGTTGCTGCGATTTTGTATCTCGGTACAGCAGGCACACTTGAAGCGTTTTTAGGCGGGTGGCGGGAGAGCTACAGTCATCTTGCGGTCAGTAAGCTGTCTTATTGGTTTATGATTGAGTGGGCGCAGCAGCAAAGCAGGGAATGCCTCCATTTGGGGGGAGGGGTAGGAGGTGCGGATGATAGCCTCCTTAATTTTAAGCGGGGGTTTTCTCCTCTTAGCGCTCCCTTTTATACCTGGCGGTTAATTTGCGACGCGGAGAAGTACCAAGCGGCCGTGCAAGCCTGGGTCTCCCAGAGCAAGTTCTCTGTGGAGGAATCCTTTTTTCCGGAGTACCGTCGCTACATTGTGGGTGACGGTTGCGAATGAAAATCGAGTTTGGCCCTTATTATCCGTATCTAGGGCCTGTATTTTAACTCTCCGGTGTTTGCTTAACCCCTGCTTTTGCCATACAATCAACTGCTTAGGGGATAGGTCGACAGAGATCCACGAGACTTCAATAATAGATCGTTAAAAGTGTCAATTAATTTTAAGAATACTCTCGTTGTTGGTAGAGCACTTGCATTCTTGGTTTGCTGCTGCCTGTGTGCTTGTCTGCGCTATGTTCCGGCTAGGGATAGCACGACGCTCCAGGGGGGTGCCGGTCATATGGTAGGTGGCGCAGCGGGAGAGGCGGAGTTTTTGCAACACCAACAGAGTATTGAACAAGAAAAAGAGAAGTTTCTGGTTAAGCGTCTCAAGGAGTACAACGCTCAGCAGGTTCCCACCTACGCTCTGGGAGTCGGCGATGTGGTGACCGTTAGCGTGTTCGGCATGCCGGATTTAAGCGGTCAGTCTCGTGTGCGCCCGAACGGCACTATCTCGTTGCCCCTTTTGGATGAGGTGCAGGTCATGGGGCTCACAGAGGATGAGCTGCAGCGCCGTTTAGCGGTGATGCTGCAGCCGTACGTGCGTCAGCCGCGTGTGCAAGTATTTATTGATGAGTACCGGGCTCATCTAGTGTCGATCATCGGCGAGGTCGCCAGGCCGGGAGGGTACCCGCTGCGCCGCAATCAGTATTCTATCCTCGACCTGTTGACAGAAGCGGGGGGGCTCACCGAAAGGGCTGGGCCGAAGGTTGTGTTGATCCCGAGTGAACGTAAAGAGGGCTTCGGTAGCGATGGTTTTCAGCGGAACCCCGAGCAAGATGATCTCGAGTTCGATATCGAAGAGCTTTATGGCGACGCCAGCCGCAAGCCGCTTTTTTTGCCGCTACTTCCCGGCGATATGGTGATTATACCTAAGAGCGGTGTTTACCACGTTACAGGCGAAGTTAAGAGTCCGGGAGAGTTTGCGTTAAAGTCGCGCATGTCGGTGATGGGTGCTATCGCTGCTGCGGGAGGACTGCAGTATTCGGCGGATGTCGCCAAGGTTGAGCTGATCCGCAATATCGGCGGCAATCGTCAAGCCGTGTTGACTTTTGATTTGGAGCAGGTGGCTTTGAAGCAAGGTCGGGATCACCACCTTAGAGACGGCGATATTATCCGGGTTCCAAGTCAGGCTGGTCGTTTTTGGCGGCGGCAGGTGGTTGAATTTATAAACGGTATTTTTAGCGTTGGAGTAAGTCAGTAGTTTGGGAGTGGTATGTCGGAAGTTCGAGAAAAGGCTTTGGTAAGCGCAGAGGGGGAGGGACGTCAGCTTGCAAGTGTTTCCAAGTGGGATCATCGGCAGCATTGGGGTGCCGCCCCGTCGGAGCCGTCCTTACTGGAGTATGCCGCGCTGATGTTCAAAAATCGTCGCACAATTTTAGTGGCCGTGGTGCTATCTCTGGCGATTGGTGCACTCTATGGTGCCTTGGCACCGCGTAAGTATACGGCTACGGCAGCGATAGAAGTAGGAGGATATGTGCCGACGCTCAGCGATGCTGGTGTGGAGCAGGCGCTTAGGCAGCAAAGCCAGGATCAAAAGTATCTACAAACCCAAGTGGCGAAGTTGGGCCGCCTAAGCTTAGCGGATTACGTCCTCACTAAAAATGGATTAAGCGCCAGGATTGCCGATTATAATCGTGAACAACGCAGTTTTTTGCAGCGGATCTGGCAAGGTCTGCGAGCTCTTATTAGTACCAAACCGACAACTTCTGCCGCCGTCGGTGGGCATTATCAGCATGAGGATGCGTTTCTGCGCAGTTTTTTGAATTTGGTAAAGATTGAGCCGGTGTTTGCGACATCGCTGATTGAGCTAGTAGCGACTACGGTCGATCCAGTTCTCTCGCGCGATATCGCCAACGCTTATGTGGAGGGTTTTATTGAGCATAGTCGTGGCGAGTGGCACGGCCAAGTCCGGGAGAGTGTGAGCTTCTTGCAGAGCCAGGCCGATGACTTGGGTCGAAAAGTGGCGGAAGCAGAGCGCGACTTGGCGACTTACGCAGAACAGCATGAACTCTTGTCACTTTCAAATCACGAGTCAATGGTGGTGAGGGAGATCTCGACGTTAACCCAAAAACTCTCGGAATCAACTGGTCGGCGCATCCGCTCCGAAAGCATGTTCCGCAATGTTGAGCATGGAAATGTGGCTGACAGCACTATTTTGGATGATGAATCGATCCGAACCATGAGGGTGGAGTTGAAGCGGGCCGAGGCTGAGTATCAGGATCTGGAACAGAAGGTCATGCCGGCTTATCCTCCGATGCAGCAGCTTAAGGCAAAAGTCGCGGCCCTCAAGGCAAACGTGGCTGAACAGCGTCGCCAGGCATTGGCCGCGCTTAAGACCCGCTACCAGAGCGATTTGGCAGCTGAATCCGCTTTACGCGAGCAGCTTGAGAAGCTGAAGCAAACTGCTTTTAAGAATTCGCGTGAACTGGTACGTTACAACATTCTTAAACGGGAGTATGAGTCTCTGAAGGATTTGCATCAATCCTTGCTCAAACAGTTGAAGGAGACTCAGGTCAGCTCGGCCGGACGTTCCAGTAACATCATGGTGGCCGAATATGCGGCTCTGCCAAGTGAGCCCAGCAGCCCCAGGATAGGCTTGATTATGGCGATTGCTGCGTGTGCTGGAGCTTTGGCTGGAATGGCTTGGGTGCTCGTAAGAGACCTGGTTTACGGCACAGTTGACGAGCCTGAAGATGTGTATAGCGGTTTAGGCGTGGGACTCTTGGGCACAATTCCCAGATTTGGCGAGGTCAAGCCTCCGCATTTGTTGTTGCGTTGGAAGGAAGAGGCGCGGCGCCTGTTGCCCGGCCCTAAAACTGAGCAGATCGATAAGAGCGCGCCGGAGCTTAGCGAAGAGAGTGAGTTTATTACAGTCAGCATTCCGGGGGCCGCTGCCTCTGAAGCTTTTCGAACTTTGCGCGCTAGCATCTTGCTCTCTTCGGCGGACGACCCGCAGCGCATAATTCTGGTGGCCAGTGCCCTGCAGGGGGACGGCAAAACCACAGTTGCATCCAATCTGGCTGTCACCCTAGCTCAAGCCGGGCACCGCACCGTGGTGGTGGACGCGGATCTGCGTCGTCGCAGGCTGCAGCAGCGTTTCCATGGTAGAGCGACCTGCCGGGGGTTGACCGATTATTTAACGGGGCAGGCCACTTTGGAAGAGGTTAGCATCCACAGCTTGGTTCGGGGGTTGGTGGTTATTGCGGCCGGTTCGGCGGCACCGAATCCTGCTGAATTGGTAGGCTCAAGCAAGATGAGAGAGCTGTTGCTGCGGTTGCGAGACACTTACGATTATGTGCTACTGGATAGCCCGCCGGTATTGACGGTTTCGGATGCAATCATGTTGTCGGCCATGGTGGATGGAGTCGTGTTTGTAGTGCGTAGCACCGATACTGAGCGCAAGTCGGCGTTGCGCGGGCTGGAGTTGCTGCGGCAGGTACAGGCCCGGGTTTTAGGAGTGGTGCTGAACGCCTTCAATTCGGAGAGTAGTCCGGGAGACTATGGCTATGCATACGGATACGCCGATGGTTACGGCGCTCAGAATGGCGCTAAAAGACCTGTTGTTGAAGTTTCCGGGAAATCGGCCTGCGGTTGAGATCTAAAATTTGACCCTTAGAGCCTTATGTCTTTTCCAGCGGCAGCCATGAACTCGGAGGCGTCTAGCCAACAAACGGAACTCTCCCGCACGCGTTTTAGCTTTATCATGTTAGCGGCCTATTTCTTGTCGCAAGCTTACCTGATTCCGATTGCGGCGCTGGGGCCAAGCTGGGCAGTTTGGCCGCGCTTTGCCGATTTAGCTTTTTTTGGAATGTTCACAGCGGTGGCGCTGGGTTCACGCTCAGGCGCGGCTTTTTCGGCGGCACAGGCTGCTTTACTGCGTTCTTTGTTACTGGTGTACGCGTTGTGTTGCATCTCGTACGGCGTGATGGTGGTGGTGCGGGGTGAGAAGATGGCGGTTTTGGATGGCCTGCAAGGTTTGGCGCGCCTGACTCAGTTCTTCCTGCTCTACTGGTTTGTTTCGCAGATTCCGTTGAATGCAGCGCGTTTAAGAATTTTGGGATTTACGATCGATTTCGCTCTTGGAGTGGTGTGTCTTAGCGTAGCGCTTACCTATTTTGGAATAGTTCCGCTGCGGCTATTGACAGCTCATTTGCCTCAGGACCCTGGTGTTGCCGGCAACTGGTCAATGTTTGCGCGTCTGGATAAATTCGATGATGTTCATAAAGGGCTTGGAACGGTTGGTTACAATCACGCCTACACCGCTATTTTGATCCTGTTACTTCTGGCGCTTAGGCTACATCTTCTTGCAGGGAGCCGGAGTCTTTGGGCGTCGGTCTGTGTGCTTGTTGCGCTAGGCGCCACTGTGCTAACAGAGTCGCGTGCAGGGTTGGCGGCGTTTCTACTGTTTGCCGCGGTTTTTTTCCTGCGAAATCCCAAGGCGCTGTTGGGTGGTCTTGTGTTAGCCTTGATTGTCGTGGCCCGGATGGATTGGCGTAAGATTGAATCCACGTTAGATCGCCATAAAACAATCGTCAGCACAGTTAGCGATGATAATCTGAGTGGTCGGCCGTTAATCTGGGGTAATCATCTGCGCAGTTTGCGCGATCATCCCTTGCGGGTGATTATCGGGGGTGGATTCGGATCTGCGCGAGTCAATGGCCGGGGCAGCGATGGACATATGCTTTACCTGCAGATACTGTCAGAAGGGGGGATGCTGGGATTAGTGCTGTTTCTGGCTTTGGCGCTGCAGGTACTTATCAGCCTCTACCGCTATGAGGGACCAGGCCGCCCGATTTTTTGGGTGACGCTGGCGCTTTTGCTCTCCTCGTTTACTCAGGAAACCTTTTATCCCCTGCCGGCGATGGGGCACTTTCTGGGCTTGTATTTGGCAGCGCTGGCGTTGGCTCTGCGTCGGCCGTATGCCGAAGCGTAACTGGATCACAGGATCTATCCGTCGTAGATGGCACACGATCTAGCTAGGCTGTTAATAATGTTAAATCCGCTTCGGCCAATAATCTCTAGAACTTCGTCTTGAGAAACCCGGTTTTTATCCGCAGCTTCAAGCACAAAATTCGCCCAAGTTGAAACCGGTTCAGCCAAAGAGCAGCGACGAAGCAAAGATGGCACAACCTCAACTTCTTCTGTTATGTTGTCTGAAAAAATACAGTGCAGGCATGCCGCCTGGGCCTCAAGTAAAGCTAAGCCTAATCCTTCCCAGCGCGAGGGAAAAACAAACACATCCATTGCGCCCTTCATCAGGCGCGCTATATCCGGGCGCACCCCAGCCATAATTACCTTTTCTCCAAGCTTTAGCTGCTGCGCTTTGTGTGTGATTACTTCTTTGAGTTCTCCGTCACCGATCAAGAGCAAGCGGCTCTCCGGCTTGCGACGCGCGACTTCCGCGAATATATCCAGCAGAAAATCGTGGTTCTTCTGCTCTGAAAAGCGGCCTACATGGCCGAGCACCAGCGCGTTGGGAGGAATTCCTAGCTCTTTGCGCACATCTTTTCTGTCGGCGGGGCGGGTAAACGGCTCCAAATCAATTCCGCAGTAGAGTATCTGGCGCGTGGAATCTTTTTTCCAGTCTTCTCCGAATAGATCTACGGCAGCAACGCCGCTACACGCCAAGCCGGTTGTGGCGTAGTGCTGAATAAGATTTTTCGCGCCCTGCAAGTAAGCCCTGCGTAAGGGGCCGGCCCGCTTTTCATGGCTGGAGGTATCATTGTGACTGTGCGCAATGCGCACCGGCACCCCGGCCCAAGCGGCTAGCATCAGTGGGAATGCGCTGAAGTGGTGCACATGGCTGTGAACTACATCATAGGGGCCGTGTTTCCGCAGGATTCGAAAAAAATTCCAAGCATACTTCCACGGACGCGAGGGGTGAATGCAGGGGATGACGCGGCTCCCCAGCGCCCGGATCTCCGCGTCATAAAAACAGGGCTTGGTTGTATGAGTTAGAAAATCAAAATGATAGCGATCTCTATTGAGTCGGCGCAGCAGGTGCATTAACCATGTTTCTATGCCGCCGGTGTCCATCCCTCCCACAACTTGCAGTATTTTGACTACGGAGGGGGCTGTGTTGTTTGTAATGGGGGTGGTTTTACGCATATCAAGTTCTTCTCAAAAACGTCCTCACACGGCAAGCTGTTTACGAAAGCGCAGAGCCCGCACAACGATCCAGGCAGAGCCGATAATCTGAATAAGGGCGGAAGTTATCAGTGCAAATGCGGCGCCGTACAGACCCCAATGTGGAATTAATAGAAATGCCGTCAGGCTCGTTGAAACGAGCACGGCCGTGAAAAGTGGAACTTGCATCTTAAATTGCCTGGCCGCCGTCATGGCGTAGCCGAAGGCAGACGCAACTCCAAGGAGAGTCGCAGACACCATCAAAATCAAGAATAAGGTTGCGTATTCGCCGTACTCAGCGGTGTAGATCAGGGTCAGAATCGGCTCTCCCCCCAAGATTACGATGAGTACTCCTGTTAGTCCGATTGAGAAATTAATCAGGGTCATTTTTCTTACGATACGCTTAAATTCTGTAAGGTGACCCTCTGCAAAGGCGCGGGCCAGTCTGGGAGATACAGCCTGCCCCAGAGCTTGAATGAACATATTAACTGCAACGGTAGTGTAAGCCAACGCCGCAAAGATTCCCAGTTCGCGAGATCCCAAAAATTTTTCTATGGCGTAAATGGGGATGTTGGTGTTAAGCGAGATGATCCCCATCACGATCCCCAAGGGAAAGGCGAGCTTTATGATTTTCCACATAACTTCCCGCTGCTGCCTAAGCGACCTAAGCGTGGCGGCTATCAAGGACAGTTGGTGGTTCGAAGCGTCTTGTGCCTGCAGCAGGCGTTCTCCGTTACGCCAATCATAGAGAATCAAAACTAGCATCCAGGCGCAGAGTAAGCCGATCAGCGCTAAGGGTAGTCTATTAAACAAAAAGAACATGATCCCTAAAACGAGAACTGATAGGGCTCCCTTTAGAATCATAGACTTCGCTAAGAGGGACATTTTTTCATGTTGCTGAAAAAAGCCGTAGAAAACGTCGCTTAATGACTCAACAAATTTGGCAAGCGTGAGTGTAAGCGTGGCTGTAATGGCGGCTGCTTCAAAGTTTCCGATCCCAAGAATGGCTAAAATGATTATTAAGGCGGCGGTGCTGCAAACGATTCGCACGGAGATGTAATCAGCCAGGTGATATTCGTGCTTAGCATCTGTGGCCTGTACACTTCGCAGTTGCATATTTGTGATCATGATGACCGGGGTAACAATGGCGGTGGCCAGAGCAAATCTCCCCACTACTTCCGGGCTGCCAAGTTTGGCAAGCACTACCAGCATGCCCCACTGGCAGAGGGCGTAGATGCCGTTACCAAGCATCATCCACAGAAAATTTGCTTTTGTTGGGGTAAGCAGCCGCCAAAATTTATTCGTAAGGGAGTTCATATGCTCTAACAATGGCAGCTCTTGTATACTCACTGCGATGGTTTGTGGTCTAAAAGTACGTCATCAAGAATCCCGATTCTAAGCCAAACTGACTTAATTAGGCCAGATGAGAGGGTTTTTGATGCTGTAACGGGTAGGTACTTAAAAATAGACCTGCACCTATTTGGTAGAGTGCACAAGTGTGCAATAATGGGGCAGTTTACTGGTAAATTGATATGAAAGAAATACTTGTATATGGCGCAGGGGGTCAGGCCAGGGTGGTAATTGACCTGATTGAGAAGCAGGCAGAGTATCGGATCTGTGGATTGATAGATGATCATGCTGCTGTTGGTACCGAAGTTTTAGGGTATCCAGTTTTAGGGGACTCGGGGAAGATAGGTGAGCTGGCGGCTTCCGGGGTGTCCTTAGCGGCGGTAGCGATTGGCGATAACCTCGTAAGGCGAGCTAAAACCGAGCTGCTTGCAAGTTTTGGGTTTAAATTCTGTACGATTGTGCACCCGTTCTCCTCCGTGGGGAAAGATACCACCATTGGCGCAGGTTCTATGGTTTTTCATGGCGCTATCATAGATCCATGCGTGCAGATTGGAGATGGTGCGATCGTGAATGTTAACGCTGGAATTGGGCATAACTGCGTGATTGGCGATTTTGCGCATATTTCGGCGGGCGTCACTTGTGGGGCCCATGCGGTTGTGGGCGAAAACGCATTTGTGTGCATGGGTGCGACCATAGTCACCAATTTAAAAATAGGGAAAAACGCCGTAATAGGAGCCGGGAGTGTGGTGACAAAAGATGTTCCTGATAACACTAGAGTTTTAGGGTACCCAGCCAGGAAGTTAGGGGACGGACTAGCACCAGTTTAAAGCGGGTACTAAGGTGTACCAGTTGGTATAACCATTCACGCGTGGAATTGATTACGTAGTTGATCATGCAATTTTTGTTTTCAGCCTGGGGGTAGCGCGGAGTTGGTTTTACTTACGTCTCACTTTCTCTGGAGAAAGTGAAGTTGATTCCGCGTTACCGTCAGCCTTCACCAGAAAGGCTAAGCTCTGCTAACCTGGGCTTTTATTAAAGCCAACATTAGGTCGTACCAGATTGGATGACCTTACGTTTTATGAGAAATCTAATATTGTCTGTGTGATGGTATCTGTTTGCATGAATTTTACTTTCTCTGGAGAAAGTGAAGTTGATTCCGCGTTACCGTCAGCCTTCACCAGAAAGGCTCTGCTAACCTGGGCTTTTATTAAACCTTGTCG
>JAAYZI010000389.1 GCA_012514925.1 Deltaproteobacteria bacterium
CGGTTCGCTTAACGCCCTGGTTTTTAATCTGATCTCCAGTTTACCCTTCTTCGTCGACGTTGCTTTTGATCTCAAGATTATCTTTCACGCTCTTTTTGTTGTTCTGTTCTTAGCCTTGCTTTATTTCGGGGCGGGTTCGATCTTTGTAGCGGCTTTTCATAGCCTTAAAGCGCTTTCAATAAGTAAAGAACTCTGTGTGTCTGTGGCCTTGACGCTTGGCACTGTAGCGTTGCTGTGGGACACCTTCACGGACTACGAAGCTTTAAGCCAGTCCACAAGCGCGCAGTCTTTGATCTTTCTTCTGTTCGTGCTGACGTTGGACCGTTTTCTAGAGGCTTCTTTTCTGGCGGAGGCTGAGAGTTTTGTGCGATTCGCTCCAGTGCAGTTGAGTGCGAAGGTTAGAGCGTTTCGCCCACAGGATGTCCCTGCTCCCGGAGTGAATCGTCAGTTGGCCTTCGTTGACACTGACGCTGTGGAGTTGCAGGAAGAGTCGGTAGCAGTGGAGGCACTTCAACCTGGGGATGTGTTTAGGGTCGGCAGCCGGGAAGTGATCCCTTGTGATGGCGTGGTGTTGCGCGGGACATGCGAGCTGCGTGAGATTAAGCTTAGCGGCTTGGCGGGGTTTCGCCTGAAAGATCCGGGCGCGCAAGTTTTTGCCGGCTCCACTGTAATTTCGGGAGAGATCGATTGCCGTGCGGAGAGTACGGCTGAGGATTCCCGGATTACCAGTTTTGCGGGCGAGCTTAATCTAATCGCTCAAAAGTCTGAGGGTGAACAGCAGCGCTGGTCGTTTTTGGAGGGTGTGCTAGGCGCGGTGCTGCTGGTGTTGGCTTTGAGCGCGGGACTATTCTGGTACTGGCAAGGGAGCGCCTGGGAGGATGCTGTTAATATTTCCGCGGCGCTGCTGTTGATGTCTTTGGCACCGCGCTTGGTGCGTCTCCTTCCGTTGACCAAAAGCGTGGCAATTGTGAGCGCCTTTAAAAAGGGCTCGTTTCTGAGGGATCACACTGCGATAGATCGTTTAGCTGAGAGCCGCAACTTTGTTATTGATTATGCCTTTGATGCGCCTCCAGGTCGCGTGCGCGCCGTTGGGTTTGAACTTCTGGATGAGCGAATCTCAGAGCCAGCACTGGTATCTACCTTATTGTCTTTGTTGAGCGGATCGGATCAAGAATTCGATGAGGCAGCAGTGGCGTATTTGCGTGGAATGGTCGCTAATCCACACAGGTTGGAGGTTTCGGATGTTCATGTTTTTGCAGGTCGGGGGATCGCCGGGATTGTGGAAGGCACGGAATTTAGCATGGGCACCGAAGAGTTTCTACTAGAGCGTGGGGTGCAATTTCAAAGCTCGGAGCTAGAGCAGCCTGGACGGTATGAAAGCATCACCTATGTGGCTTTGGAGGATGAAGTTGTAGCAAGGTTGAGGTATACGCCACGTTTTCTGCATGATGGCAGCGAGATGGTGAAACGTTTAAAACGTTTGGGAATACGGGTGGTGTTGTGCAGCAGTGGGGATTGGGAGGAGTTAGATGCCATCGGTAAGGCCTGCGGCTTGGAACAGGTAGATATCAAAGGTGGTCTGTCGCCGAGTGAATATGAAAAGCGTTTAACGGCTTTAGGCGAGTTCGTTTTTTATTCAAATGGTGGGTTTAAACTGGATCCAAAGGGGGGATCGGCGCTAACCATGCGCGTGTTTGACGAGCTCGCTTGGGATGTTAAGCGCTCGGATATCACGCTCTTTAGTTCTGATTTGAGTTTGGTTGCAAATTTGTATGAGCTCTCGCGCAGATACAGTGCGGTTAGGCGTGTTAATTTTGTGCTGACAGCGGTGCTTGTGCCCTGTCTTTTGCTTTTGGCAGCGGGAGGTTTTCTATCATCTCTTTTAATGGCCGTGTGTGTATTAATTGGCGCATTGTTGATGCAGATGAACGTGTGGCGTTTAGCGCAGGATTAATACGAGTTAAGGCTGTATCCGGTAAACCGTTCACGCATGACCAGGTTCCGTCTTAAGCTTACTCGGAATCCGTTCACATGAATATTACTTTCTCCGGAGAAAGTGAAATGAACGTAAAATGAACTCCGCGCCGAAGTGAAATTTTACTGCCCAGGCTGAAAACAAAAATTGCATGGTCAATTCCCCGCGTAAGCGGTTACCTAAGGCTTAATACGGTAAGCGCTCCAGGAGTATTTGATTTCCGCGCCCTCGACGTAAGCGGTGCTGTGACCCGACATGAGTGAACTCCCCTTCCAAACCATGGCGTGGCTTGAGGCGACAATCTTGCCGTTAGCTTCCGCCTCAAACTGGAGGGAAAGGTTGGTTCCGCTTGTGGGGGTGATGGTGCCCTTAAGTGGGAACACCATAATGTAACTTCGTACCCGGTCTTGATTACTCCTAAACGGCACCTCAACATAAGAGAACCCTGCCAAGTTTTCAGAGGATGGTTCAATTGTGAGCAGACCCCAATGGGAATCCGGGCCAGGGTTGTGGTCAGCTGACCACAACCAGGCGCCAGCTAGCGCTTTTTGATATTTATCAGACGCAGCTGAATTAGGAGTTGAAGATTCTGCAAAAATGTCTGGCCGCGTCGCCGGAGAAGCATCATAGGATTTTGCGCTATCTGCTGGTTGTTTGGCAGGGTCTGAGTCAGCACTTTTCCCATGGAGAGACGTGACCGCATCATGTTTGGTGTCGTACGCGGAAGAAAACCAGTCAACCGTAACCCCATGTTTTGTCTGGGAGCCAATGACGCGATCATAACCTGGCTCAGCGTAGAGGTCTCCAGTTTTTGGGTCCCTACGCGTGACTTTGGTGTATAGGGCTGTTATGCCAGTTTCCTCAAGGCTCCAAACTTCTCCTGGCTGTGAAATGCCGTCTTGATTGTCATCAAACCAGAGCGCTAGTGGCTTAAGTTCTTCACCGCTTAGCTTGCCGTCGGCATTTTTATCAAGGCTAGCCAAGGCCTCAAAACCATTTTCCCATGGTGGTTGTTGCGGATGCTGTGTTTTGTCCGAGGTCATAAATGTCCAACGGCCGAAGAGCTGCGATGCTTCTTTGATTTTGAACTGATTTTTGGGGTTGTAGACCAGTAAGGGGAAGAGCGCGGAGCCTCGCCAAATGTACCATTTCCCGGGCTGGGTTGGGTCTAGCGGAAATTGCGTAAGAGTTGCTTGAGTTGTAAGTGACGTGGACTTGTCCCAAATTAAAGAAATCGGAGTGGCCAACCATTCAATTTGAGGAGGCGCGCAGAGAGCTTTGCGATCTACTGTTGAGAGAGGACGGCACTCTTCATCCATAAAATACTCGGTGGTTTTGTTATTGGAAAATCTATCCGGAGACGGTGGAACAGCAGTTCTACTATCTTTGGCCGGGCGCTTAGCGAGATGCTGTCTAATGCAAAAGTCTGTGGTTTGGCTCTCTTCAAAAGAGTACTTCTCTCGTTGGAGGCAGCTTTGCAGAAACTTAGTAAGGCAGGAAGGGGAGGTCTTAAGAGCTTTCGACAGTTCCTCTTGTGATGCGGTGTTTTTCTGCCCTGCAAGTGTTTGAGGAGAGATCTCTTTAAGGAGATATTTGCAGCTTAGGCAAGAGTAATCATCCCCGCAACCGCACAGGCCGGGTCCAGATCCTCCGCACACGCCGCACTCATCCACAACGCTTGTGCCGAAAGGCACACCTTTACAGTCCAAGCACGAAGTTCCATCCCCATCGCACACTCCGCAAATATCTCTAGTGGTGCAGCTTGGGGGTGGTGCGGGCGGAGAGGGTTCAGTCCCGCCTTCCTGAGCGGGAGCAGCCGGGCGGCAAGAGGACCCATCTCCTTGGCAAACTCCGCAGACGTCGTAGTAAGGACACGGGGCAGCTTTTTTGTGTTGGGCCTGCGCCCCCTTGCTCCAGGACAGTAAAAAAACAAAGGCTGCTATGTGGAGGAAGCTAAAAAAAAGGACGTTCCTGTTTTGCGCTAAGGGAAATAAGAATGTCTTTCTTCTTTCTAAACCGAAGCCTGTCATCATTTCTAGTATGGTTTCAATCCTTTATTTCCAAGACGGGAGGAAAGGGACATTTGACTGATCTTATGATGAACATGTTCTTAGAGACCACCCTGTTTTTTTTGGGCAACTTTTTTGCTGGTTTTGCATCGGAAGGGTAGGTTGGGAGGAACAAATTATGACATACGGAGACTCACTGCTAGTAGGAGATAGAGGAGCTGGAAACTGTAAGGTGCTTTTTCTGGCGGAGGAGTTGGTTGGTGACCAACGAGGTTATGCGAGCGGTCCTGAAAGAGGGCTGTTGGCTGTGCTTTTGTTTGATGGAGTGCAGTCGTATTTAAACTACGCTGCAGCCAAGTCAAACGCGGCCCGCACCAGATATCGCGAAGCTTTCGATTGGGTAAACAGCGCGGACGACGAGTATGTTTTCAGCTTTAATTCTGTTTGCGAAGCGTTGGGTATTAATCCGGGATACTTGCGTTTGGGTATTATTAACACAGCCAACAGTCAGGGCGCGTGTCGGCGTAAGAGACGCAGGAATTTTTAGGGCGTCGTATCAGATACTGACTCGCGCCTAAACGATCATTTCGAGATCTCCACTGGGAGCCCCGAATAAGCGGTCAATCTCAAGTGGTAGCTCTACGAAAGAGCAGTAGTAGATACAATAATAGCAGCTACAACAAACGCTGTAGCTGCTACTGCTTTACACCTACAGTGCGGCTTCTTGACTTAAGGTTTGCGGACCGGTGCTTGCCTGCAACTGAATGGCGTCTCTTAGGCTTGCAGGGTCAAGGTCCAAAGCTTCGCAGATAAACAGGAAGGTGAGGGGAGCATCCTCGGGCTGGTCCTCGATCA
>JAAYZI010000390.1 GCA_012514925.1 Deltaproteobacteria bacterium
TGAGCTGGAGCCGGTAAACTTAAATTTCTTGATTGCTGAATCACTGAGTCCATTTGCTGAAACTTATCCTCAAATTACGTTTCAGTTTATTGCTGATAATCGGTTACCTCAAGTTTTTTTGGATTGTGAGCAGATGCGCCGGGCTTTGATAAACCTGTTAGACAACGCCATCAATGCCACCCGGCGTGGTACCGCCGCTGAGACGGAAGCCGCGGCTGCGCGCATTTCAGTTAAAAGCTCGTTTCATAAGGGGTCGGATCGTGTCAGTATTGAAGTGTCAGATAACGGGCCCGGGATACCCCCCGAGCATCGCCATCGTATTTTTGAGCCTTATTTTACGACGAAAAAAGGCGGTACCGGCTTAGGGCTGGCAATTGTAACTTCGATTATAAGTGACCATCAGGGTGATATCCGGATCTTTGGCAATCAGCCACATGGCACGCGCTTTGTGATTGACCTCCCGATTAAGCCTGGGAGCAGCACGCAGCGTAAATTCACTGCGGTCTAAACCCTCCACCTGGTAAAGTATCCAAGCTAAGGAACGATTGCAGGTAAGCGGTGTATCCGCTAACTGTTCACATGAATATTACTTTCTCTGGAGAAAGTTTACCGCCCAGGCTGAAAACAAAACTGCGCAATCGATTCCGTACGTGAACGTTTACGATTGTAGATTAAAAATATCCAGGCATCTTATAAAAAGAGCCTGGGCGAAACGCCGACGCTTCTTATGGCGGTAATACCAAAGTCGGTAATGTGCCATGTCTTGGAGGTAAAATCTCCAGCCGGCATGGGGCTTACATATTTATGCCCTTCGAGAATGTAGAGTGAGCGCTGAATTTCTCTCTCATCACTTCCGATCAGTTCGACAAGTTCATCGATATGAAATTGACGCGCTTCTGAAGCGTTTCGGACTCCTTCTGACATTTTTTGTAGAACGTCGACTTGACTTTTGACATTAATTGAGCCCGTTGAACTTCTTGCATCCATAGCCTCATCACCCTTAAAATTTCATACAGATTCCACACGCCTCCCCTCACGACAGGAAGGAAGGCTTTATTGAGCGTGACTTCAGCCTAGATATTTCATGAAGTATCTAATCTAGCCTGGATATTCCGTGAAGTATCTAGGCTAACCCGGACACTTCATAAGTATCCAGACTAAGATGTGAACATACAATAAATGGCGGATTAAATCAAATGTGTGGAAATAATTGACTATTCACCCAATTGCTGCTCAGCTAATTTGGTATACTCATCTTCCAGGTCTTGATGCTGCTGACGCAGCATTTCCAGTCGCTCATTAACGGATGCGTACTCAGTGATCAGATCCCGGAAAAGCCCGCCCGCGGTGGTAAGTGCTTTGGAGAGATCCTCTAGGAAGGTTCTTTGGGCGGCTGTAAGAGTTAGTTCTTCCAGCATTTTATCCAACTCTTTAAGAGACGTCGCCAGCTGTTGTTCCAGAGCGATACATTCAGATGAGAGGGCCTCATAGCTCTCCATCAAGTTCTGGAGCTTGATCTCGTCTTCTTCCTTGGCCGACTTAATTTCTTGTTGCAGCGCTTCTTTCTCTTCCACCGTTCCCTGGGCGGTGTCTAGTTTGGTTTCAATCTCTTTGAGGGCGCCTTTTTCGCGCGTTAGATCAGTTTTACTCTGCTCCAACATCTGCATCAGATTTTTATGTTGACTGTGGGAAACGTAGCTATCTACGTATTTCATCAGTTCTTTTAGATCGCCCTGGAGTTTGTTGATCTGTGTAACATACTGTTCCTGGGAACCGCTGGCAGAGCTCGAGATGGAGCGGCGCAGGAAGAGAAACCCTACCGCTATCAGCGCTACCGAGATTATGAAAACAAGTAGGCCTGTTAAAAACATGGTGTCACCAAAGCTGGCTTGGTGCTGTAAAAACACCCAAGCTGGGCTGGATTGTAGCAGAAAAACCCTAAAACGGATAGCCGCCTTTTCCGGATCAGCTCCTACGCAAAAGAAGAGACCGAATAGAGCTTGGTCCACTCTTAAGGACGGGCTTTTAGTTCGATTTTTGGGGAGGTTGGAGTGCCGCTTATCGTCAATGAAAATGTTTGTGTCTTGCTACTAAGTTTACCTTGGCTAAGAAGTGGCAAAAAAGTGCCCAAGTCTGCGGACCCTTGCTTTGTGAGAGAGACTAATCCCGTGACATCCAGGGAGGTAATACGATTGCCGGGGGCAAGCTTTATCTGGGCGGACCCTTCCAAGCTACCAAGAGAGGAGTTTAATTTGAATGGTTTAAGAATTGCGACCCCGCCATCGCTTACAAGGTGCGTTTCCAGGTCGAGTTTGGCAATCGCAGGTATGGAAATTTCCATCGGCAATCCGGTCATAGCTGCAGGCAGAATCGTTTTTTTCGGCAGGCTAAGCCCTGTAATTTTTAGGACAGAGTCGGTCTCTAGAATATCTTCAACTGTTAGGCCCAACTTCGCAATTTCCAGATTAACACTTCCACCTCGTACTCCTAAGCTCTGCAGTTGAGGATGGTCCGATAGCGAGATCTCATTTAAGCTTGCGCGCGTGTAAAGTTGGCCCATCGGTGGATACACTAGTCCAACCCTGGCAAAGCCGCCGTAAGCGCTGCCAGAAAGCTCCAGGCAAGGTAAAAAGCTGAGCCAGCAAGGAGAGATCTTTACATCTTCAAGATTGATGGTTAACGGGATTTTTCCGGCTGGTACTGTGATGGTCGCTGCATCTCCGGCAAATGCGATGGGATACACGCGGGTATGTTTGAATCCAACCTGCACTCCGAACGCCCCTGCGGCATCGATTAAGCGCTGTTCCACATAAGCGCTGTAGCTCTTGTTGTCAACCAGCAGCACGGCCGCTAATAGTAAACCGACGACCATGATTGAGATGGTCCTTGCGGCGTTCTTCCCCTTTAAAAACTTCACTGGTTTTATGCTCCTTTTAAGCTTCGATTCGTTTAATGCTGCTCACTTCCAAGCCGACTTCAAGTCGTTGTCCTCCGCGGGTTTTCGTGATTTTGATCTCCTTTAACATAAAAGGCTTGGGCCCCCCAGTTAGCTCTTTTAACAGATCTACTAATTGTGGATAGTCGCTGATATTAAAACGCACTGTAAAAGTGTGCTGCTCATACTTTCCACCGAAACGCCTAGGTTCAGAATCGTTAATGGAAAAACTCCGGTCAATCGCCGGTTTGGATTTGAGCAAAGTCTCAAGCTGAGCCAGGGGTTCGCTGATGACTTGCGCTTCTTGATAGGCTTTTTCAATCGCTTTTTTCCTAGATTCCAGCTTGAAATTTCTCTCTAAAACGAAGGGTAGAGCGCGGCAATTACTGTTGGCTGTACTTAGTCTGGCGGATTGAGCCAAGAAAGCGTTGGAGACTACCCCATAGAATTTGTAAATTACCCAAACAAACGCAAGCACCAACATTAGCCCAAGCGCGATACGCTCTCGCGTGGACACGAGCTTGGCGCGTTCTTTGGCAGTGGCGATTAAGGCTTTAAATCGCGTGTTCATTGTTCACAAAGCCTGATCTTAAAACGAAACCTTTTGTTGGTCAGCCCCGAGCGTCCCAAATCTTCAGCTTCCACTTTGCAATAGATATTGTTTTTCCTCTTGCTCTTCAACATTTTTTCAATACGTTCTCCGTCCTTGTAATCCGGTGTATCAAGTTCGGTGGTAATCCGGTTGGAGGAGATATGTAGGGATGTAACGGATAATTCTGGGATCTCCTTGGCGGCCCGGGAGAGGTCTTCAGAAATAGCAGCAAACGCATCCAAAGGAGTAAATTGCGAAGGCGACCCAAGATCCCTCAACTCATCATCGAGGCGCTTATTCTTTTCGTTGACGGTGCTAAGAGAGACCTCCCCGCTCTGTAACTCTGGTAGTTGCGCCCGTATTTCGGTGGCGAGCGCATTTTCCATGCGGATTAAGCGGTGTTCTTTAAAGAGATAGGAAGCTGTCAGGTATAACGCCGCCAGTAACGCTAGTCCTGCCAAATAGGGACCAAGCATTTTCACTCCCCGGAAGAGCTCTTTGATCTGAGGGTAATAGGCGAATTCCCGTGCACGGAAATTAGTAAGCAGGGGTGGCGGCTCTAGGTCTCGTAAAAATACGCCTGCTAGCGCGGCGGCCGCTAAATTATCCTCGGCTCCGCGTACGAATTGTTCGGCTTTAATGGGAGTAAGCTCCCTTCCCAAGTTCTGCTGCAGCTCTTCCAGAGGTAAGCCTGCGCCGCACAGGTAGATGCCGCTTAAAGTCGCTCCACATCTCTCCTCGTTTGCGTACAGGGCCAGTTTAATTTCGGTAATTAAGGCGTGGCGCGCATGCCGATCATTTAAAGCTGAAAAACTGATAACGCGATTTGCTATCACCTTACCGTCCATACGAATGCACAGGTGGCACCATTTCCCCTGTACAAAAAGTAAGGCGGAGTTTGCTTCAAAGAAGTCAGGCGCCAAGTAATAAGCTCCGCCTATAACACCGGCTGCTGTGCTGATTATCATGGGATCAAACTGAGAGTGTTTGCAAAGCTTAAGGATGGATTGTAGATAAGCCCTAGGCAGTAAGTTTACATGAATATCGTGTCGGCCATCGGGCAAGGTATGCAGGGGGTGATACTGCACCAGAAAGTCTTCCACTTCAAATGGCACAAAATCTTGAACTTCCAAGTCGATTACCTTCTCCAAGCTGCGTTTGTCACCAAACGGTAAGGTCAAGTTCATCGAGAGACAATCATGGGGCGGAATCAACAGCGCAGCGCTATGCCACGGTGTTTTAACTTGGTCTAGCAGAGGGCGAAGTGAGGGGCCAGCCTCGGGGGACGGCTGATCGTCTTGGTCTAAAGGCATGTGGCCGGGGTTTGAGAGGTCTGGCTGGGACACAGGATCGTTTAGAGAAGCGTAATACTTAGAAAGCAGACGCACCGTCTTGTCCTCGACGCCTAGCACCACGGCGCAAGCCGGCTCGCTTGCTATGTCAACGCTTAAAATATTTTGCATGTTTGCTATTTTGGCATGTTAAAAAGAATCACAACACTGGTAACCGTTCACGTATGGAATTGATTACACAAAATCCACAAACACCAAAGCTAAAGAAAAGGCCCCCGTCAGGGGCTACAAGCTCCTCCTTAACACGAATATTAAGTTTAGAGATTACAATGTGTTACCAGTATGGTTACCATGAATATTACTTTTTCTGGAGAAAGTGAAATATAAGTAAAATTCACTTCGCGCCGCCGCTTAGGCAGAAAATAAAATTCCATGATCAAATTTAATATTTACCATTTACTTTTTGTAGCGGCGTACTGGCACCATGGTGGTGTAGCTTGAAATGCGTCCTGCAGGAGACCTGGTTTTAACCGTAAACTGTATCAGCATGGGAGGCTGCTTTTGTTTTTCGTCCCACTGGTCCCTCCAATCCCTGCCGTCGAAGTAGCGTAGTTGCAACCCCACCAAGGAGCGTGTTACCGGGAAAGTCATCATGTTGGAGTAGGCCTTCTTAAGGGGGCGGATTGCAGGAATCTCATCGCGTACCAGAAAAAACGTTCTGTTTTCACCCGAAGGTTGATCAGGATCAGGTTCTACACGGTAACTGATTTGCACAATGCCGGCATGGGTTTGGCCGTGCAGTACGTACTGGCCGGCTTCGTTGGCGACGAAGGTGATCTGGTCTCCGGATTCGCCGTTGGAGAGACGGTTTGGTGAGCCGACGAGACGAACATCTACTCCGTAGCCCTTGGTGGGATTGTTCAAGGGTGGCAGCAAGTTGGCTTGGTCCGTAATTAATTGCAGTTCACGCGTCATGCGGGTCAAGATCGCATTTGCCAGCAGCATAGAGTCTCTCTCATCGTCTAGTGCCCGCTTGGTCCGTGATATTTGATTTAAGGCGGTAAAAGCGACTGAGAGCATTACCCCTAGAATTCCAACGGCAATCACGATCTCCAGCAAAGTAAAGCCACGAGAGTCATACTTATGGGCGGCGCTGATCATGGCTTTTTTTAATCTCACTTGGAACTAGAAATACGACCCTAAGCTCTTGGTCGGGCCTTTCGCCCCAGAATATTGTCAAAAGAACCTGCTTAAGTCCGATCATATTCTCTGCGAATTTGGGATCGGTGTTAGGGACAGGGATCTCCAAATCTTCAACTCGTAAATTGGCCTGATACTTATCTGGTAGCAGTTCCGTTTGAGGAGCAGAGTGAGCCTTGGTCAGCTTCCGCAGAAGTTCAGCGGCGCTGTCAGTGGTGTCTTGTGCCTCCAAATCAGTTGAGTTGATCTCGATCGCAGACAAGATGCTGCGCGCGGCTAACATGGCCTCTTGCTGAGCGCGGTCCCGCAGCGATCTCTGTACGCTTGAGGTTTGCAAGCCCAGTAGTACCACCAGTGAGCTTGCCAGAACCAACAGCGCGATTGTGACCTCTATCAGGGTGAAAGCCGCCATTGCTTTAGCGGTGGGGGGGAAGATGCTCTGGTCACCCGCTATTTCTTTTTTCGGCCGTAGGTCCATTCGAATTCCTTAAATTCAGAATCGCGGTAAATATCTGTAAGGCCGGTGAAAGGATTAACTAGAATTGTGACCTTGTTATCCGGCCTGCTCAGTTGCAGGTGAATCACCGCAAACTCAGAAAAGCCGCGGGGAGAAAAAAGGATGTAGGGGGTTACGCCGGTACGCTCATCTATTTTGCCACGCATGGTCATAATATCCGCAAAATAAGTATCGGCTGAAAGCGGGACAGGATCGGCCAATGAGGGAAACGACCTGGGAGGGATCATGCTTTGAAAGTGTCCTTCATCCGGACTGGAAAACTTAGCCAATTGAATGGTGCAAAATCCTACGCCTGCATCCGCGCTGGATAAGTGCTGTAAAGCGCTGAAGTCCTCCTGCTCGGCCACAATCTCTCCGACTCGGTAAGCGGGGTGCTCGCGGCTTAGGTCAAACTCCATACGGTAAAAGACCCCGTCTGTAATAGCCTGGCGGTGTAACAGCACCAGCGTTTCTGATAGGCGTCTAATCATGCTTTCTTCCCGCCAGTATTGGGTTGTGGCACGGCGTGTAATCGGCAGCGCAAAGATCGCGGCTATGATGGCGATCACAATGACCAGTTCGATTAGAGTAAATCCGCTATCCCGTAAACAGCCAGGCTGCTTAACAGGCTGCAGGTTTGAAACGTTCATGGTCCAGTAATGGTCGGGTCAGAATTGGCGCCGTCGCCCCCTTCGCGTCCATCAGCGCCTAAACTTTTTAATTGAAAACTTCGTCCATCACCTCCAACGGTGTACACTAACGGGCGTTTCCACGCGTCTTTTAAATCGTCCGGGTTGGACACAATCGGCATACAGTTTGGGCCTGTGATCTGTGAACAGCGCGTTAAATCCTCTAGGGAAGTGGGCAACTGACCGTATTGAAGTTCAAACTGGGAGATATACTGCTTAACGTTCATCAACTGGAGCTCAGTGGTCTGTCGGCGCGCCCTATCCCCTGCACCTACTATCTTAGAGCCGAAAAAAGAGTACAAAATCCCCAAGATAATAAGAACCACCATGATTTCAATCAGCGTAAAACCTGCTTCTTTAGCTCTCATCTCTGCTACTCCGGTCTATAAATTACGTCAGATCTTAGACTAACACTGAGTTAGACGGGATGAAAGCGATGAAAATCAACGCTGAATAACCTCGATCAGGTCCGCCATTGGCAAAAGCACTGAAATTACTATGCAAAATACGATTCCCCCGACAACAATTGTCATAAGCGGCTCAAGTAAAGAGGTCAGTCCTTCCAAGGAGGCATTCACTTCGCTCTCATAAGCGCTTCCCGCTTTTTGTAGCATGTTCTCTAGGTCACCGCTTGTCTCTCCCACCGCTACCATGTGTGAGAGCATGATTGGGTAGCACCCGCTTTTCCTAAGCTCTTTAGCGAGGCTTCGGCCCTCGCGTACGCCTTCCTGGGCGTCGGCCAGAGCTTTGGCGAAGTGCACGTTACCCATAATTTTACGGGAGATCTCCAGCGCCGTCAGTAAGCCCACGCCGCTATGCACCAGCGCTCCTAAAGTGAGGGAAGTCCGCGCTGTGCAGATTTTTATATAAAGAGGGCCGAAGATAGGTAAGCGCAATAGCAACCGGTCGATGACCTGACGGCCACGTTCGGTGCGGTAATAAGCGCGTACGCCAAAAACTGCAAGCACAGCCACAAGCCCCAGGATCCACCAATATTCGATTAAAATCAGAGATGGCGATTGTGATGCGTGTCGGTAGTGGCAATACAGCTCCCTGCTTTTCAAAAATCTCAACGATATTGGGAATTACAAAGACGAACAGTCCGATAATTACGGCTGCGCACACCAGCAGCATCAGGGCTGGATAAATTAAGGCAGATTGGACCTTGCTGCGCAGCGCTACTTGAGACTCAAGGTGATCAGCTAAATTCACAAGGACAGTGTCCAGTGTACCGGAGGCTTCACCGGCCGCAACCATGTTAACATACAGGCGCGGAAATGTTTTGGGGTATTTCCCCAGCGCCTTTGCGAGGGAAGCTCCCTCTTCTACATCTTCCTTCACATCCACTACAATCTGTTGCAAGATTGCCGAGTCGGTTTGCTCGGAGAGCGCGTGTAAAGCCGACACCAAGGGTAGCCCCGCCCCTAAAAGAGTAGCCATCTGACGGGTCATGACTCCCAGCGACTTAAGCGAGACGTGGTCACTGCGGAAATATTTACGAATGTCGGTGGTTTTGATTTTAGCAGCGGCGGTGCTTTCTTTAATATCGGTCGGATAAAGATTTTGTCCGCGTAGTCGCTGCCGGGCGGCGCGCAACCCCTCGGCATCCATGCTGCCTTTTACGGTTTTCCCTTGGGAGTTTATCGCGATGTATTCGTATACAGGCATAGGGCGTTACTCTTCGTGGGTCACCATGAGCACTTCTTCGAGAGAAGTTATCCCCTCCATGACTTTGCGTGCTCCATCAATCCGCAGCGTTTCGAATCCTTGCTTCAACATAAGGTTTTTGATTGTTCCAGAATCTACGCGTTGCAGCACCAAGCTGCGCACTTGGTCGTTCATCAATAACATCTCATGAATACCGGTGCGGCCGGTGTAGCCAGTGTTTTGGCAGTGAGGGCAAGTGTCTTCGCCTCGGCGGTAAACGGTACGCGAGGAGATTTCGGCGGGGTCGAGCCCTAATTCTTGCAGCTCTACATCAGAGATCTGGGACTCGATGCGGCAATACGGGCAGAGCCTTCGCACCAGGCGCTGGGCCATTACTCCTAAGAGGCTGGAGGCTACTAAAAATGGTTCGATGTTCATGTCTAAAAGACGGGTAATCGCCCCGCAAGAGTCGTTGGTATGCAGGGTTGAGAGCACCAAGTGTCCAGTCAGCGAAGCGTGGATCGCGATTTCGGCGGTTTCGGTATCACGGATTTCGCCGACCATGACCACATCTGGGTCTTGACGTAGGATTGCGCGCAATCCGTTTGCAAAGGTAAAATCAATTTTGGGATTGACCTGCATCTGCCCGATGCCGTTTAACTGGTATTCAATCGGGTCTTCCACGGTAAGGATGTTAAGTTCGGGTGTATTGATGCGAGTCAAACAAGAGTAAAGAGTGGTGGTTTTGCCTGAGCCGGTAGGACCGGTTACTAAGATAATACCGTTTGGTTTTTGAATTAGGCGCTCTACGATCTCCAGATTTCGGCCTTGCAGCCCGATCTGTTCAAGATCTAAGACGGTTGTGGTTTTATCGAGGAGCCTAAGCACCACCCGTTCGCCAAACTGCGTAGGCACGGTTGAGACGCGGATATCTACATCCTTCCCTGCGATTTTCAGGCCGATGCGGCCGTCCTGGGGCAGCCGCTTCTCAGCGATATTCAAGCCGGCCATAACTTTAATGCGCGAGATAATTGAGGCTTGAAAAGCCTTGTCCTCGCTGGCGATATCGTAGAGTACTCCATCGATGCGGAAACGGACCTTCAGTTTGTCTTCATAGGGCTCAACATGCACATCTGAGGCCCGTTCGGAGCTGGCTTTGAAAATAATTGCGTTTACATAACGGATGATGGGCGCATCGTCGTCTTCGGCATCAGTAACGTCAATCTTAAGGGGAGCGTGCATATCGTCTCCCTCTTTTTCGTCGTTGGATCCGGAAAGGTCACTAGAGCGTCCGCTCATTAAGCTAGTGCGGATGGCGTTGATAGCGCGTGCGATTTCCTCTGGGGGTGCCACTACGATTTTGAGGGGTCGATTGTAACACAGTCTGAGCTGGTCGAAGGCCTCAACTTTTAGAGGGGTGGAAGTAGCCACCACCACAAAATCATCATCCTCGTTAATCGGCACGATTGAGAGCTGGCGGCCCCATGAACCGGCGATGCGATCAAAATCACCGCGTTGCAGTTCTCTTGGAGGAGTAGGGTCCGGCAAGCGCTCCAGATAGGGCAAGCCTAAAAATTGAGCTAGGAGTTTAAGCGGCAGCTCCTTTTTTGCTACGTTCCTTTCGGGAGTTTCGACCCCAGTCATATCAGCACTCCTTCAGCAGAAATTAATGGCCTACCCCTTCTGAAAGAAATATTCCGCGCGGGTTATCCATGTACCCAGGGCCCGCTCCCCAAATTCATAACTTCGTAGGGAGAGAGGGTGTACCACTGTTGCAAGCCGGGATGCATTGAAGATGCTTCGTCGGCGGAGGGATACACCCCGGTTACCGTAAGGCGTATTTGTCCATCTTGGACGCGGTAATTATACTCGGTGCCGGCTTGGAAAAAATTTCTAGCAGCGCTTGAACTCTCTTCGGGGATGATGATGCCGGTTTGGCCCTCGTGGTCCAGCACGAACGGCAGGGAGGAGGCCGCTGCGTGCCCAGCCGAGCTCTGTAGTACTACAAAGAGCGCACGCCCCTGCGAGACTTGTTTCGGCTGGATACTGCTCGTTGCTGCAGAGAAAGTTCCGCCTGTCGAGTTTTTTGGCGAAAGTTTGACAACAATCGGGCTGTTACCGGAAGAGCCTAGATTGGAAACTCGTACCTTCACCGCTTCTGCCGTGGGTTTTACTGGATTGAAGATCGTCGAGGGCTTTTGTACGTTCTCCGCGCTGTGAATTTCGGTAACGCTGTCGATGTTGGGGCTACCTAGCACTTCTTCGCGCGCGGGGTACACTTCTCGATAGGCGATCTCGTCTTCCATCTCATCACGTCTGGCGACGGTGATGTCGCGGTGATCGAACTGATCCTGGATAATGCGTGGCACGATGAAGATCAGCAAATTCTTCTTTTTCTGTGAGTCCGTTGAATCTCTGAAGAAGTAGCCGAACACCGGCAGATCTCTAAGAAAAGGGACCCCTGTTTCATCGGTGCTGATGTCGTCGGAAATAAGCCCGCCGATTACAATCATCTGCCCGTCCTTGGCGATTGCGGTAGTCTCGCTGGTGCGGATGGTCGTGGTCGGTCCAAGTGTTGAAAGCAGTGTAGCGGGAATTACGCTGGAGACTTCGGTAAAGATCTTCAAAGTAACAAAATCACGGGAGCTAATTTGGGGGCTAATGCGCAGCGTGATACCGACATCTTGGCGGTCAATTTGGTTAAAAGTGTTGTTTAAATTAGTCTCACTGCTGGCGGTGCTCGCTAAAAAGGGCACGTTTTGGCCGACCACAATCGAAGCCTCTTCGTTGTCGGTGGCAAGGATCGTAGGTGAGCTTAACACGTTCACGCTTGAGTTGCGCGAGAGCGCTGAAAGCAGGAAAGTCTGGGTTGGGAGAGCAAGGCCTCCCGGGAGCTTGAGCGTACCGGCA
>JAAYZI010000391.1 GCA_012514925.1 Deltaproteobacteria bacterium
AAACGGGTAAGAGCCAAAAGCGCATGCTCTCCACCAGAAAGGTTTATGCCGCCCTTGGACCACTGGCCCAGCACCGAATGAAGGGTGAGTTTATTTCGCTCCATCACTTCAGCAAAACCGCACTCCTTGGCCAATTTCATAATCTCGTTGTCGCTTAGCTTATTGCGCGCACCGATTACGATATTATCACGCAAGGTCATGGACCATAAATTAGTCGACTCCTGGCGCAGGTATCCACAGCAAGCCCAAAGGCTCTCGCGGCTTACATCCTCAATGTTCATACCGTTGATCATCACCCGTCCTTTAGTGGGGCGATAGATCCCACAAAGAATGTTAACCAGTGAACTTTTGCCGCTACCTGATTCGCCGACAATGCAAATAAGCTCACCCGGCTTTATATCCAAAGAGATGTCGCTTATAGCCGCCTCGCAGGGCTCTTTCCCGTCGCTCTTTGGGTAGCTGAAGTACAGATTTTCCACTTTTAATAAAGGCGCTTTGTCAAAGTATATGTCTTTCTGAGGCGAGTTCTTTTTCTTTGATCCCTTCCGCATCACGGCATGAGCCAACTGCGCCTGGGGCAGGTTCTTAAGCATCTCTCCCAATGACGAAGCCAAAGCGCGAATCGAAGCATTAAGAGAGTAAAGCGCGCCCGTAATCATCCCATAATCTCCGATTGAGGGACCCACAGTGGAAAGCCCAGCAGACTTGGATACGACATCAGCCAGCACCAAAAAAACAACCCCGGATACAACCGCCGTATTAAGAGGCTGTACCCACAGCTCCCGCTTCTGCTGAGTCAACTCCGGTTGCAGCCATAGCTCATCTATATTAATGCGCTCCGCCTTAAAGTGCTTTAGCAAATCCTGCATCTTTCCGTTGAGCTTTATCTCCACATGGCCTTTGCCAGTAAGAAGGTTCCATTCCTGGAAGTCAAAACGATGCTGCGGATCGGCCGTCCGACCGGAGATAGAAAATTCTTCTCGCCCTCTCTTATACGAATGGTAGAAATATGGAATCACAAAAGCTCCCAAAAGTGCAGCTCCCAACGGACTGTGGGGTGCCACAATCACAACCGCTCCAACAACAGAAGCAGACGGGACCACCAATTCAAATAACTTTTCTCCAAAGCTGCGGATGGCTACTTGCGCGCGTATGGTGCGCTGAACGAGCTGAGTGGTTTCCGGCAAAAACTGCTCATCAGGGGGAAAACGGGTCAGAGCTTCGCGCATGTCACTCATGACTTCCTGATTTATCTTGACATCGTGTTGGCTTTTGACGTAGCGATTTATGGCATTTGAAGCGAACATCGCCACACTGACGCCCACGCCAACCCCAAACCAAGTATAGGCACTTTGCATTAATTCGTGCACAGCCGGTCCTGAAGCTTGAAGTTCTGACGTCACGGACCCTGCGAGGATGGATGTGCCTCTGGATACTCTGACTAGGGCGTCAACAATGCGAGCTCCGGAATATGTCAAGGCATAAGGCACTAATGCCGAAAAAAGGTTGGTGGCAATCCGAGCGAACAAGTATCCTTTGCCAGCGCTCCACGCCCATCCAACTGAACTATTAATGCAACCGATAATAGACGGTTTGTCATCAAGTTCAGCACCGGGGTCTCCTGCAGACAGGGTGTTCTCGGTAAATAGTCCGGTAAAGGTTTCCTGAGAGGGCTTTCGGTCCCGGATGGTTATCGTTTTGACATTATCTGTTTGAGTGAAGGTCTCTGATTGGCTGCGTCTAGGCAGGCAGTATTTAGCTAGCTCTGAAACCTGGCAGTCAAGCACCCGCCACGCCTGCTCAAGTGGCGCAGATCCCCCCCTCTGCGACCTATCTTTAGAGACATTTTGCTGCGGCATAACGGCTGTACTCCCCTGGGTGGATATGACGCTTTTGCTCTAGTGTGTTGCATATTCCTTGTAAGCCGATACGAATGCCCCGATCAGGAACGGCCAGACCCCGATATTTCCTTACTTTTTAAACAGCTCCTCAATGCTGGCTAGCCGCCGTAGCTGTTTTGCGGCTTCTACCCGTTCGGGATCGTCTGCGCTGCCTTCGGAAATAATCCGAAGCAGATCCTGCCTTTCCATTTCGTAACCGCTCGGATCAAGAGATTCTTGAGTCTCAATTCGTGTACACAGGATGTTAAGGATCCGACCACTGAAACTGCAGACACCTTCAGAGATCAGCATCTTGCGGACTTCGTGGATATCTTCTGAAAAATAGCTCAAAACTCCACCTGCCAACAAACCAGCATACTTGCAGTGATTCGGCAAAATTCCGACCTCACCATCTACCCCAGGCAAAGTGGCAGTACTGGCGACCTCTTCAATCTCTATTCCAGCAGGCGTACAGATCCTAATTTGAAAAGATTCGGTGCTCATGAATCAACTTTAAGCAAATTTCGAGAACTCAGCCGCCAATTTTTCTGCCTTGGCATGCGCCTCTTCCAACGTGCCTACCATATAAAACGCCTGCTCAGGCAAATCATCATGCTTCCCATCGACCAACTCACCGAAACCACGCACGGTGTCTTCAATCTTGACATATACACCAGGAGTACCAGTAAAGGTCTCTGCTACATGAAACGGCTGCGACAAGAAACGTTCGATTTTGCGGGCGCGCGCCACCACGAGCTTATCCTCCTCGGATAACTCTTCCATACCCAAAATGGCGATAATATCTTGCAGCTCCTTGTAACGCTGCAAGGTAAGCTGCACATTACGGGCAACGCGGTAATGCTCCTCTCCAACCACTCCCGGCTCCAAAATCGTGCTTGTAGAAACCAAGGGGTCCACAGCAGGATAGATACCCTTTTCAACGATCGCACGGGAAAGAGCCGTGGTAGCATCCAAATGCGCAAAAGTTGTAGCCGGCGCCGGATCGGTATAGTCATCTGCCGGCACATAAACCGCCTGCACTGAAGTAATTGAGCCCTTACGAGTCGAGGTGATACGCTCTTGCAACTCACCCATGTCGGTAGCCAACGTCGGTTGGTAACCTACCGCACTGGGCATACGCCCCAACATGGAAGATACCTCAGAGCCAGCCTGCAAAAAGCGAAATATATTATCCACAAACAGAAGCACGTCACGGCCTTCTTCATCACGAAAATATTCGGCCGTAGTCAAGGCGCTAAGACCCACCCGGAAACGAGCACCAGGAGGCTCGTTCATCTGCCCATAAACCAAACACGTCTTAGACAGAACCCCGGACTCTTTCATCTCGTTCCAAAGGTCGTTGCCCTCTCGGGTACGCTCCCCTACCCCGCCAAAAACAGAATAACCACCATGTGCTTTGGCGATATTGTTGATTAGTTCCATGATGATCACGGTCTTTCCTACGCCCGCTCCACCAAAGAGCCCGATCTTGCCGCCTTTAACGTATGGACAGAGCAAGTCCACCACTTTAATACCTGTCTCCAAGATCTCTTTAGAAGTGGCCTGCTCCTCAAAGCTTGGCGTGGGACGATGGATCGACCAGCGGATGTCTGTTTCTATAGGACCCGCCTCATCCACCGGGCGGCCGATTACATCCATAAGACGCCCTAAGGTGGCCGGACCAACAGGAATCCTGATGGCTTCGCCGGTATTTATCACCTCTTGATTGCGTCTTAAGCCGTCGGTGTTATCCATGGCGATGCAACGCACAACATTGTCACCTAAGTGTTGAGCGACTTCCATTGTCAGATTATTGGGGTCCTCGCTAATATTCGGATTGGTGGTTAATAGAGCATTGAAAATCGGAGGGAGGCTGCCCTCCTCCGGGAACTCAACATCCACAACCGCACCGGTAACCTGCACGATCTTACCGGCTGCGAGTTCTTTATTTTCTTGACTTTCCATGGGTTTACTATTGCCTCTTCTTACTTGTTGTAAAAACCATACGCGCCTTAAGTCTACTCCGCGGCTGACTGAGACCCTCCGATGATGTCTAAAATCTCGGCGGTGATGCTGGACTGTCTCAGTTTATTGTGCTGTAAGGCCAGCTTATCAATCAACTCACCCGCATTCTTGGTGGCGTTCTCCATCGCGGTTATCCGGCAGCCATGTTCGCTAGTCTTAGCTTCCTGCGCGGCCCGACGCAGCCTCGTACGCACACACAGCGGCACAAGCATATTGAAAATTTCCTGAGCTGATGGTTCATGGAGCGTCCGGCCTACATTACTGGCACGATCACGGGCGGGCAGAAAGTCAGCAAGCATCTCCGAATCAATCGGCAGTAATCTATCTATACCAACACGCACCGACATAGCTGATTTAAACTTAGTGTAGATGATCGAAACCTCGTCCACCTCTCCTGAAAGAAAGCTCTGCTCCGCCTCAAGGCAAACCTGATCTAAGGGCCACATGGAGGGATCATCAGGGAGCCTTTCATAAACTCGGAATGGCTGGCGTTTGCGTAATTTAAAGTAGTCGGCGGCCTTTTTTCCAAGCAGAACGAATTCGCTCTTAATCCCAGCTGACTCCTTCTCTTCAATAACTGCTTCTACTGCCTTATTAAGGCTCATATTATACGCGCCGCACAATCCTCGGCTTCCACCGATGACTAGATAGCGCACCCTTTTAACCTCTTCCCGCCGAACCATCAGCGCGTGCGAAAATTGGTCACTCACAGACCCATCCAACAGATCGGCAAGCATCTCTCCTAAGGTGCTACTGTACTCCCTGGTATTCAGGAGAGCATCCTGGGCTTTGCGCAGCTTCACCGCCGACACCAACTTCATGGCGTACGTAATTTTTTTGGTGCTTCTAACCGATCGAATGCGGCGTCTGATCTCTTTTAATCCGGCCATTGCCTAAAGTCTCCTGATCTCAAGCCGCCGCACTTGTTACTTGCTCAGCTTCCATGTGCGCACTGAACTCGCCTAAAAACTTTTCGATGATCTCATTCAACTCAGTTTCGATATCGGGGGAAATTTGCCCCTGCTGCTGTAACTGCGTTAGCAAATTGCCATGCTCGGCTTTAAGGTGCGCATGCAAGGCAGCTTCAAAGGGCAATATCTGCGGCACGGGGAGCTTGTCGAGCCGCCCCGAACTGACGGCAAATATGGAAACCACCTGGAGTTCAACCGGCATGGGGCGGTACTGCCCCTGCTTCAAAACCTCCACCAGGCGCTCTCCTCTTGTAAGCTGGGCTTGAGTAGCCGCATCCAAATCGGACCCAAACTGCGCAAAGGCCTGCATCTCACGGTACTGCGCCAAGCTTAAACGCAGCGTACCGGCGACCTTCTTCATGGCCTTAATTTGAGCGGCACCGCCTACCCGCGAAACAGAGAGACCTACATTAACGGCTGGCCGAATGCCGGCGTAGAAAAGATCGGATTCCAAGTAAATCTGCCCATCGGTGATCGAAATCACGTT
>JAAYZI010000036.1 GCA_012514925.1 Deltaproteobacteria bacterium
AATATTGGGTCGTACCAGATTGGATGACCTTACGTTTTATATGAATATTACTTTCTCCGGAGAAAGTAATATTCATGCAAACGGTTACAGTACCGTTTGCGCATGGAATTGATTACACAAAATCCACTAACACCAAAGCTGAGGCAAAAGGCCCCCCCCCTCAGGAACCATTTTGGGGGGTCCGTTTACAAAATCCGCCGCCCCCGATCAGGGAGTGGCCACTTTGATGCTCCTTATAACTGTGCTGGTAACATATTGTAATCCCTCAACTTAATATTCATGTGACTCATAGGTCGTTTGTTCTAAAGAGGCGGTGGCAATTTACCGATTCTTTAGAATATGGAGGTCCATCGAAATTCACCGCCGGGCCTACTTCGGGCTTATGGCGTCTTTGTGGGCGAACTGGAGGCGCAGATGCGATCCTTGAAGGGATCCTTGTCAAGGGACAAGGGAGTCGACAGTGCCTGTCTTAGCGAGTTGAGCAGTGCGCTTCATCGTATTAAGGGAGGGGCTGGGTTCTTCGGTTTGAACCATATTGCAACTCATGCGGCAACGCTTGAAGAGTTACTACTTAAGCCGCTTGAAGATGTGCAGCGTAACCTAGACCGAATTCAGCAGACGCTTAAAGAGCTAGAAGGGTGTGTGGAAGAGATACCCTCGGGCGCGGAGCTAGAGGAGAAACGTCGTGCCTGATTTACTTATTCTTTGCCCAGATACGGATCTGCTTTTGCAACTTGAGCCGCTGGGGCGACAGCTCTCGTTTCGCGTTAAGTCCACCACCGAACAGCAGGTCGCGGAAAGTTGGCTGGAATTACGCAAGTTTGATCTGGCATTGATGCACACATCTATTCCGCTTCCGGTGCAGGAAAGGCTGGCGGACCTCTTATGGAAGCGTAATTTGGCGGCGCGGCTTTTGTTGGTGGGCTTTGAGCCGGATGATCCCAGAGCTCCAGCCGCCAGGCTTTTTGGGGCCGAGGTCGTGCGTGGGCAAGATCTCATTTCAGAATTGACTCAAATACTGCAGGCTTTCAAACCACAGCCCAGAGTTAACGAGAAACAGCATCACATTTTGGTAGTAGAAGATTTGGACTCTCCGCGTGACATTATCTGTATTTTGATTGAAAGCATGGGATACGTCCATGTGCACGGCAGAGGATCGGCCGCGGAGGCACTGGCAACTCTTGAAGAAGAACCGCAGAAATACACCTGTGTCATAACAGATATTCGCATGCCCGAAATGAATGGCGTAGAGTTGATTCGAAAAGTTAGGGCGACTCAAAGCATGTCTCACATCCCGGTGGTGGTTTTGACGGCGTTTGGCACCAGTGATTGGCTCATAGAGTGTTTAAAGGCAGGCGCCAGCGGGTTCTTAATCAAACCGCCTAGAAAAGACGATCTGGCGCGAGAGCTGGGGCGCCCCACTCGTATTTTTTCACACGGCCTAGATCCGCGTTTGGTCAAAGAAGACGATCTGGAGGCGCTTCAGCGGATTCTTGAAGAACGGGGCTTTGTCTAACACCCCAAGCAGAGCCAAAGTGCGCAGTGATGCCGCAAAAAGTGATTGTGCCTGGAAAACCGTCGTGATTCCTTATTCCGGAGAGATCTTATAAACCTTGCTCTCCTCGGATTTTTCGTCTGCATGAAAGGCTGAAATAGTCAGATATAAAGTTTGTTCGGGATCGATCTCGTGCAAGTAGTAGCGGTAGGCCGGGCCGTGCACCGGATCTTCGAATGTTTCGAGTTCTGAGACTTTAAGCGTAATCTCCGAATCGAGCTGATTTTCACTAAACCCGTAACGAATTTGGTAGCTATCAACCGGCTGGTCAGGAATCTCCCAATTCATTTCAATGCTTGAGCGGGGAACTGTTTTGCCAAGCCCTTCTATCGAAACAGTTGTCGTCTTTGCAGGACGCTTCTTCGTTTTAAGCGAGAGTTTCTTGTGTGCCGTTTTTTGTTTGGGAATGTCCTCGGATCGGGAGTCTCTAAAAGAACACCCCGAAGAGAGTAATGCGCAAAGACATAAGCAGATAGTTAATTGAAGAATCTTTATCATCCTGGGCATTGTACCCAAAGCGCGGGGAAATAATAGGCGGAGATTGAAAATGGTAGCGGTCACTTTAGTGCGGCATTAATCTTAAGCACTTGTTTCTGTCATCAAAACCCGGTTTGGGGAAGAAGGATCCATTGGCACCCCTGGTAAGATGAAAAGACTCGTACTAGCCCGAATATTTCGCCAAAGCGGTGTAAGTAAAAAACATGCCCGCGGTATATCAGCACTTCCCTTTAGAGTTCCTATCATACTGAAAATAAAGATTATTTAAAATTGGTGCAGTAACCAATACAGATAACGCCTTGTTTTTCTTAGGCCCGTTTTTTGCAAGCATTTTTCTGCAATTACTTGCAGTAGGGGTCGCTCAGCTCAAAAAAAAAGAGTTTTTTGCAGATAAATTTCATCCTACTTACTAGGTGGACGGCGCTTTTGCCGGAGAGGAAATTTGCAGGTGTTTCTGCGGGGTTTGTATGAATACTAAGTTTGGTGGTCATCATTCGACGCTGCTACGTGGCTCCCGCCGGGATCATCTGATGTTTGTGGCGGCAGCAGGGCTGGCATTCTCTCTGCTTATCATCCTTGTTGTTGTTAGCAGTAGCAGGAATGTAGACGCAACCCGTGCTGCTGCTCCAGAGACGCCGCAGGTTCAGCACATGGCGGTTGGCACGGTAACTCTGTTAGCTTCGAGCAAGCTTATTCGAACTGGTGACCGCATTCAGCCTGGTGTGATTAAAGAAATTTACTGGCCGCGTCACGATGTCCCAGATGGCGCGGTGCTTGAGATGGCAGAACTGGCTGGTAAGTTTGCCAAAGTTAATATCAATCCAGAGGTTCCGATTGTACGTGAGCAGCTTTCGGAGCAGAAGATTTTTGAAACTCTGCCGATCACCATGGGAATGCGAGCAGTGACGATTCAGGTCGATGGTGAAACCGGCTTAGAGGGTTGGGCGCTTCCTGGTACAAAGGTTGATGTGGCCTTAACCCATATGAAAGATGGTAACCTGACCACTCAAGTTATCGTGCAGAATTCCCGTGTGCTTTCATATCAAGGCAGCGTCGATGGTCCAATGGAGCGGGGCACGCTTTCAAGAAAATCCGTCAAGACGGGAGGGACGTTAACCTTAGAGGTAAGCCCCGGCGACGCTTTGGTGATTCAAACCTCAAAGAAGCTCGGTTCTCTAAGCTTGATTGGGCGTGATGCTGGAGACGATGTAGCTACGCCTGTGTCGGAAATTGACCAGCGTCACGTTATTAAAACCGTGGCCACGCCGGCGGCCAGCCGCGTTTGCAAACGTGGCAGTATGCGCATTGAGGGGCGGGAGTATATAATTGACTGTGACGGATCGATCACCCCGCTGCAAGGCGGAGTCATGGAATAGCGCCTTCGACTCACGTAACCTGCCCTAATCCAAATCTTCCAGGCTTTGCCTTACAGTTGCATTAGGCAATTACACTGGCAATACATTGCGATCCCCCAACTTGTATCCTGTATTCGTTCATATGAATATTAAGATTAGGGATTACAATCTGTTACCAGTGTGGCCATCATGAATGTTACTTTCTCTGGAGAAAGTAAACACCGCGTTACCGCCCAGGCTGAAAACAAAAATTGCATGATCAATTGCGTAATCAATTCCATACGTGAACGCTTATCCCAACTTAACACTCATATAACCAGATACTAGGCCAGAATCATTTACAGCGCGCGGCTGTTAAGGATAGAAGTGTGTACATGTCAGCAGGCGATGGAGTGGAAAAAGACCTCCCCGTGGTGGAGATGTCGGGAGTCGGCAAGCGTTTTGGAGCGTTTGCGGCGGTAAAGGGTGTGACCTTTAGTGCACAACGTGGAGACATCATCGGGTTACTTGGAATTAACGGAGCGGGGAAAACAACGACTCTACGCATGTTGGCTACCTATTTGATCCCGACCTCCGGCTCTATCTGCATCTCCGGATTTGATACGGTCAAGGAAGGCGAGGAAGTGCGTCGCCGCATAGGGTATTTGCCAGAGACCCCACCGCTTTATGACGAGATGACAGTCCTGGAATACCTCGCTTTCGTGGCCAGCGCGCGCGAGATCAAAAAGACGGAAAGGAAGGATGCGGTGGAGAGCATCTTGGAGCGTTGTGGACTGGTGGAGGTTAGGCATAGGCTATGCCGCCATCTTTCACGCGGCTACCGGCAACGTGCCGGTTTGGCCCAAGCCATCATCCACGCGCCGGAGGTGATTATTCTGGATGAACCCACAGGCGGGCTTGACCCTCAGCAGGTTATCCAGATCCGCAGGCTGATTCTTTCACTCGCGCACGACCGAGTTCTAATCCTAAGCACGCACATTCTGCCGGAAGTGACCATGGTTTGTAACCGAGTTTTGATTATGCATGCAGGCAGTTTGGTTTTGGATCAAGGTTTGGCGCAGTTGACAGATGAACAGAGCCTGGAGAAAGCCTTCCTGCGCTGTATTGGCACAGATGTGGAGGCTGTGAGCGCATGAGACTTGGAAGCCTTTGGGCCATAACACGGCGGGAGCTGTTTGCGCTGTTTGTGACACCTATTGCCTATTTTGTGATGGGTACCTATTTGTTTCTTTCAGCCTTCTTCTTTTTTAATTATTACAGCAATTTTCACCGGGCTTTGTACGAGAACGCGGCTTTGTCCAAAACGCCGAACATCACCATGAATTTAAATGACTGGGTGATAGAGGTCTATTTCCATAGCCTAGTGTTGCTGCTGGTTTTTGTGGTGCCGCTCCTTACGATGCGCGCCTTTTCAGAGGAGAGGAAACGCGGAACTCTTGAGCTTTTAATGACCATTCCGGTCACAGTGCGTGAATTGGTTTTGGGTAAATTTTTGGCCTTGTTAATTTTGTTGCTGTTAATGTGTCTGCTCAGTTTTTTTTATCCGTTGATGCTCTTCTTTTGGGGGGCACCTGCCCCGGAGTGGGCGCCAGTGCTTAGTGGCGCGGTTGGGGTGTTTCTTTGTGCGGCGGCGTTCCTAAGCCTGGCCTTGGCGATGAGCACCTTTTCTGAAAATCAAGTTGTGTCGGGCATAAGCTCGATGGCGTTACTGCTGCTGTTATATGTTATTTTTTGGCCGGCGCAATCTCTAGGAGGGTACGGTGAGGAGCTGCTGATGGCGGTTTCGCCGGTATGGCAGGTGAGTGGCTGGATTGATGGAGTCGTTGGTCTTAGCAGTAGCTTCTATTTTATCAGCCTTATCGCACTTGGACTTTTTTCGGCGGTTCAAATCCTTGAGATGCAGAGGTGGCGCTGATGAGGCCGGGTCGCTATTCGTTTCTGCCAATTCTTGCGGCGGTCTTACTTTGCTTCGGCATTGTAGGAGCAGTAATCGCCCGGTCTTTTGGACAGTGGTTGGTGTTGGTGCACCTGATCGGCGCAGCCGCTGTGTTTTGTGTTTGGGGGATCCACTGGTTTTTTAGCGGCTCCCAACCCAAAGCCTGCTGGAGTAGCTGGCTTATTGAAACGAACGTAGGGTTTAGATCGTTCTTGTTAATGGCGCAGTGCGCACTTTTTTTAGGTTTTGTGGTGTGTGGCAATTGGCTGGCCAGACATTACGACGTGCGCTGGGATCTGACGAGTTCGGGTGAGTTCAGCCTGGCGCAACAATCGAGGCAGCTGCTTGAGAATTTAAAGCAGCCGGTCCGGCTGGTGGCCGTTGGGGCGCCGGCCACGATCAAGCGGAGCGGGATCGGCCAACTGCTGCGTCTTTATCAGCGGCATAATTCAGAGCTTGTCAGCACCGAATTTGTTGATGCGCGCGTTAATCCTCATTATGTCGAACAAGAGCTTCAGATGAAGCCCGGGGACCTACTTTATCTTGAGTACGGACGGGGCGCCGAAAAAAAGACAGTGCGATTAAACAGGGTGGATGAAGAAACTCTGACGGGCGCTCTGGTGCGTCTGGTAAAAGGCGATGTGCGCAAAGTCTACTACATCCAGGGGCATGATGAGCCGGAGATTTACGGTCAAGAAGATGAAAACTTAAGCGCCTTCATGGCCGCTCTGCAAGAGGAGTTTTTCAGCGTGGAGGGGATTGGGCTCGCCAATCGGGAAAAATTGCCACAAGATGCTGCGCTGCTAATCTTGGCATCTCCCAAGAAAAACCTTTCGGCATACGAGCAGGAACTGCTTGTCGATTATGTGCGGCAAGGAGGCGCATTGTTGATGCTGTACGATCCTCTGACGGTTAAGGCGATTCCGGAAATAGCCGCATCGTTTGGAGTCGAGATCAAAAACGGCGTCGTCTTGGATCAGATGCGCCGCGCGCACACCGCGCCTGAAACTGGTTGGCAGATCATCACCAATGTTTATGCTAAACATCCAATTACCAGGCATTTTAGTGTTAGGGATTTTAGTGCCTTCATGATTGCCGCGCCTTTGCGGGCTTCTCAGGCGCCGGATAGAGAAATGGAGTGTGTGGAGTTTGTGTTAAGCGGACCGCAGTCGTGGGGAGAAACCCAATTAAAGCTCTTGTTCGGTAGGCAGGCAGAAGCTGCTTTTGACTCTGAAAAAGATTTTGCGGGACCTCTAGCCTTGGGAGTGGCTTGCGAAGGCGGTCAGTTGAAAGCCTCGCAGGATCGGCCGGATCATGCGCTCGCGCCGCTGCCAAGTACATCCAGATTGGTTGTTTTTGGAGATAGTGATTGGTTAAAAAATGTGAATTTTAACCTTTACGGCAATCGTGATTTAATCATGAATGCCGTTAACTGGCTGGCTAGAGAAGAGAGTGGCATTTCAATGCGGGCTGCGGGTAAGCGTTTTTCGGCGGCCGTAGTTTCAGAGCGCGTATTTTCTATGGTGTTGGGGCTGAGCTTTCTTGTGCCCGAACTTATTTTGTTAATAGGGCTGTTTATTTGCTGGAAGCGTCGGCGCATTGAAAGCTGAGGGCGAACCTATGCTCAGAAGGACGATAGTGCTGACTGTGGTCTTGGGTCTTCTTTCCGGTTTGATTCTAACACTTGATCAGAATCAAGAGCGTGAAAGAAAGAAGGCTCGCTACCCTCTAGCTGGTCTGGATTTAATAAATATCAAACAGGTGGAAATTTCTAATTCGTATAGGAAGTTCGTCCTTAAGAATGTCGCCTATGGAGGTACTTCCGCTGTATCCTCGGGACAGGCGGGGCTAGGAATGTGGCGATTAGCGGCAAACGAGGAGGCCCTGCTCGACCTTGGACAGTTGCAGACTTTCTTTAAGTCGCTTTTTAGCTTTCAGGTTGCGGATGCGTTTGACCCGGATCCATCTGTTGATCAATCTAGTTTTGGTTTAAATCCTCCCGCCTTGGAGATCTCGGTAGTTAGTAAAAGCGGCACCTTCTCTATCCGCTTTGGAAATTTCAATCAGTACTTAGCGGCGCGTTACGCAGTTATCAGCGGTGCTAAACAAATCATGCTGGTACCGCCGGATCTCTTTGAGGCGGCTGAAAAACCCCGAAAGGATTTCTTACAGCTGCAGCTATTTCCCTTTGAGCTTGATAAAGTCAGAGAGGTTGAGATCCTGGGGGAGGTTGGGCAGCAACGGCTTAGGCGCGAAGGGGACAGCTGGAGTATTAACGGCAAGCCTGCAAGCCCAGTTTTCGTGCAAGGATTTCTAAAAAATTTGTCCAGCCTTAAAGCTGTGGATGTTTGTGAGGGTAAGGGCGATTTCGGGTTTACGAAACCTCGTCTTAAGATCACGGTAAAGGGGGCAGAAGAGCAAAGCTTTGGCCAGATTGTGCTTTTGGTAGGCAAAGCCGCTAAGTTGGAAGGTGGCGTAGAAAACATGTACTATGCGCTTGGGTTAAACGGCAAAGTGCCTTATCTGATTGATGGGAGAACTCTCAAAAAGATCTCTCCACGTGAAGAGGCGCTCTTGGATGATTCGGGATTAGAAAGAGAAGAGTAGCTCGGTTACCGAAACATGTTTAGAAAAGTTTTCATATCGTTTTTGGTGTTGGGTTTTTTAGCGCTGCTTGTGGGCGGCGGGGTCGTGGTATGGGGATACTTTTATTTCACGCGGGATCTCCCCGATTTTGAAAGTACCGACGATTACCGGCCGGACGTGGTTTCTTATATCTATGCCGCAGATGGGTCTAAAGTGGCGGAGTTCTTCCGTGAAAGACGTTACCCTTTAAAATTGGATGAGGTGCCACTTTTTGTGCAGAACGCTTTTCTCGCCGCCGAAGATGCAGCTTTCTTCAGCCATCCTGGCATAGATCTGGTTAGCGTCCTGCGAGCCATGATTAAAAACTTTCAGACCGGCAGCGCCAGGCAGGGTGGCTCTACTATCACTCAGCAAGTTGTAAAAAATATTTTGCTGACAAGAGAAAAAAGTTTACGGCGTAAAATTAAAGAGGCCATCCTGGCTTATCGTTTGGAACGACGTTTAAGCAAGAAGGAGATCCTGGAGCTTTATTTGAATCAGATCTTTTTCGGTAACGGCGCTTACGGTCTTAAAGCAGCTGCGAGGGCGTATTTTCATAAGGAGATCGAGGCGCTCACGGTGGCGGAGGCGGCTTTGCTGGCGGGTCTCCCTAAAGCGCCCTCGCGTTATTCTCCGCTTAGCGACCTCAATAAAGCCAAGGGACGGCAGCAGTATGTGCTTTCACAGATGGTTAAGGCCGGATTCATAGAGCGGACTGTGGCGCAGGGTGCCATGGATGAGGAGCTTACCTTTTTTCACGCTGAGCCTAGCGGAATTTCGCCCGCTCCTTACTACGTGGCGGAGGTAAAGCGCATTTTGGAGCAGCGCTGGAGAGATTATAACATTGAAGCCGATGGTTTACAGATTTATACCGCCTTGGATTTGTCGGCTTACGATTTGGCGGTGAAAGCTTTGCGCGCTGGTCTAAGAGAAGTAGATAAGCGCCGCGGCTGGCGCGGTCCGATCACGCATTTAGGTGGAGGGGCAGAGCGTGAGGAGTTTCTGCAAAGATACCCTACTGCAGCGGAGACTCTTCCGCAGCCTGACGAAATTTATCCGGCGCTAGTGCTATCGGTTTCGCCTGGGGCAGGGGAAGCCCGAGTGGATCTGGGAGGAGTACAAGGGGTCGTCTCGTTAAAATCTGCCGCTTGGGCTAATCGCATGTTGAATGCTCATGACCGGGTGCAGTGGAGCAAACCTGAGCGGGTGTTGCGCGCGGGGGATGTGATTGAGGTTTCGCTTGACGCGTCGCAGCCGTATCCTAAAAATGCGGGCGAGCCGGTGAAGGTGGTACTGGATCAACTGCCGGATATTGAGGGTGCCACGGTGTTGTTGGAACCCTATTCGGGGAAAGTCAGTACGGTCGTGGGTGGATATGTTTACGGCCGCAGTCAGTTTAACCGTGCTACTCAGGCGCTGCGTCAACCTGGTTCGGCGTTTAAGCCTATTGTGTATCTTGCGGCGGTGGATGGGTTTGGTTATACGCCCGCAACGATTGTGCATGATGAGCCTCGAACTTTTAGGGTTGGAAATGAATTTTGGACTCCTGGTAATTTTGACAGCAGTTTTTTAGGCGCGATTACGCTTAGGGTGGCGCTTGAGAAATCAAGAAACTTGGTGTCGGCAGATATCATTTCAAGAATTGGGGTGGATTCCGTTATACGTTATGCTAAGCGGCTGGGGCTCGAAAGCAACTTGGGGAGAAATCTTTCTATTTCCTTGGGAAGCAGCGAGGTGACTTTATTGGAGCTTACCCGCGCTTATGGAGTTTTTGCCGCCAGAGGAGTTCTTGCGGATAGCGTGTTTATCACGCGTTTGGTTGATCGTGATGGCAAGGTTCTCTTCGACTACGATGAGGAGCGTTTGGATTTTGCCAAGCGTGTTATCAGCGAGGAGTCGGCTTTTATCATGGCCAACATGATGAAAGGGGTGGTCGAGAGTGGAACGGGATACGTGGTTAAAAAAATTGGTCGGCCTGTGGCGGGGAAAACTGGCACCTCGAACGATCTTATGGATACATGGTTTATTGGTTACACTCCGGCTTGGGTGTGCGGAGTGTGGGTCGGTTTTGATCAAAAAAAGAAGATAGGAGAAAAGGAGACAGGAGGGCGCGTGTCAGCCCCGATTTTTCTTGATTTCATGGGCAAGTTTCTCCAAAAGCAGGACCAGCAAAATTACGAGCGTCTGGTGTTGGAGGCCAAACAGGAGGCGGAACGTTTGGGGATTGATTATCAGGAGCCGGAGCCGTTAGCTCCTTTGGATTTTAACGTGCCTGAAGGAGTTGAACCGTTTTGGATTAATAAACAAGGTGGATACCGTTCGGACTCTTCTGATTCAGGCGCAATTTTGGAATATTTTAAGAAAGGCACCGAGCCGCCTCCTGCACCGCAGCGAGAAGCTGAGGATGATTATTGGCAGTCTCCTATTATGTGAGAGGTGGTAATTTACGCCAACTCAATAACCGCCGCTTCATACCCCGGCAGTCTGCGCTTTGAGCAGGGGCTGTCTTTCAGCCGGAGAAATCGCAAAGCATCTTCATTTATCTTTTTTGTACAAAGACCTGCAGATCTTTAATCCTGTCGCCTCGGCGTAAACTTTGCACGACTTCCATGCCTTTAATCACCCGGCCAAAGACGGTGTACTGGCCGTTCATATGAGGGGAGGCCGCGAGCATGATCCGAAATTGGCTACCATGTGAGCTGCGTAAGTGGTCCAGGTCCAAATCATCGGGGCGTCGCACCATAGAGAGGGTACCGACTAGATGTTTATGCTCGTTAAACTCCGCGGGCAGGGTGTAGCCCGGCCCGCTGCTTAGTACTCCAGCCTGTGGTGCTCCGCACTGAATAAAGTAGTTCTCCTCGTAAAGGTGAAAAGGCAAGTTGCGGTAAAAACCGGTATCAGCCAAATGTTTTAAGTTAGCGACATGCCAGGGGGCTTCGTGTGGAAAGAGCTCCAAGTAAATTGCGCCCTTATTGGTGTAAATAACCCCGCTTCGAATACGGCCTAGTTCATGCTTGCTCGGCAAAGAAAACGGAGGGTCGGGGCTAGCAAGCGCCGGTCGGCAGTGAAACGCCGTAAGAAGCATCAGGAGAAATACAAATCTTGAAAAATACATAGTTGAAAAGTACATAATAATCTGCCAGGTTCCAACCCAGCGGTTTTTCCCTGATAACAGATTGTAATCTCCCAATTTAATATTCATGTGAACGGATACTAACCACCACATACTCCCAAGAAAATGTTGTCAATTTTGGTAGTAGCATCTTAGTTTGATTCAATATTATCATACGTTTTGCTCAGCCTTAGTTTTTATTGGGGTCTTTGTGTCGATTGGCAGCGTAATAGGGCGTTTAAAAGCCGTACTCTTTACCGGAGTGATGCTCTTTTCAGTGTTTGCAGGAGCAGACGCTTGGGGTCAAGCCGCCGCTAAGGAAGAGTCAGGGGAGGGAATAGACGCCGTTTTACTGCTTGACTCTTCAGGTAGCATGCTGCTTACAGATCCGCTCCGGTTAAGGGATGAGGGAGCAAAGCTTTTTGTCGAATTCTTAAAGTCGGATGATCGCCTGGGGGTAGTTGAGTTTTCAGACGGCGCCAAAGTTGTGAGGCCCCTTGGCCCGATTTCCAGCGACGACCGGGCCAACGTGGCGCAATTGATTAGTCAGATAAAAACCGTCGGCAAATACACTGATTTGTTAGCTCCACTCGAAGTGGCTGAAAGCTTGTTTGCCGGGTCTTCACGTCAGGGAGCCAGAAAGATATTAATTATGCTTTCCGATGGAAAGATGGAACCGGATCCGAAATCCGGCAATGCTGACGATTTGACTAACCGGCTTCTAAACACCGAGATTCCCAATCTGAAAGCCAAGGAGATCCAAGTTTACACTTTGTCGTTTAGTGATTTAGCTGATGGCGAACTGTTGTCGCAAATTGCAGCAGGAACCGGCGGGGTGCACCGTTTCGCGCCATCTGCGGACAAGATTCACTCCGAATTTGCGGAACTATTTGTGGCGGCCAAGAAACCGCAGATGCTGCCGATTAGCAGTAAGGGATTCCGTATCGACGCCGATGTGCAAGAAGCCACTTTTTATATAAACCGCCAGGGCGAGCCTGGTATTACGGTGATATCTCCGGGTGGGGTGCGAGTCACCTCTGAAAGCAAGAGTGACGGCATAAAGTGGTTCAAGGGCAGTGAATTCGATGTGATTACGATTGAAGCCCCTGAGGCTGGGCAGTGGGAGATCGTGGGTTTGCCCAAGAATGAAGGTTTTGCCACACTCCTTACCAGCTTAAAGCTCGTCACCACTTGGCCGTCTGCCATTAACGCCGGGAACCCCACTCGTTTGGAGGTGCGTCTGTATGAGGCAAAAAAACCTATCATCTTACCGCAGATGACTGGAGTAGTAACTTATGCTTTTGATATCACGCCTACCGACAAAGTTTCAGAACCGATCATGCGCGCGCAGCTTTCTGACGATGGGGGCGATCAAGACCTGGTCGCAAAAGATGGAGTTTACAGCGCGCTGGTTGAAATTGAAGATCCAGGTGAGTATCGGCTGCGAGTCTTAGCAGATGGTCCTACCTTCTCGCGCTATCAGCAGCAGCCCTTTAGAGTCAAGCCGCGTTTAGTAACGCTTGAATCTTTCAAAGAGCGAGCCGGGTACCTACGGGCTTTTGCTCCTAAGTCTGCGGAGAAGCCGCCGCAGCCGGAACCCGAGTTTGAGGACGAAGAAGAGGAGTTCTTCCGTTTGCGCCTTAGCTCAGAAGTGATTGGTAGTAAGAAACAGCAGATTAAGCTTGTGGCAACCGGCCCGGCCGAGGATCGCTATGTGCTGCCTCTGACACGTGTGGAAGAATTAGTTTATGTCGCATCAGCCGAGGCTTTGCCGCGTGATGATAAGTATGAATTGAAAGGTTCGTTTGAGGCCGAAGGAAAGAGACGTGATCGGCTCTTCGGCGAGAGCAAGGTCTTGGAGTTTGAGAGACTACCCCGTAAGGGCAGAAAAGCCGTCGAGGTGGTGGTGGTCGAGAAAAAACAGGAGCAATCTGTTCCGCTGTCTCCAGTCTGGGGGATGTTGTTGTGGCTCTTGGTAATAAGCGGCGCGAATGTGGGGTTGTGCTTGATTGGACTTTCGGTTTTGAGCAAGGCGCAGGAGAATATCGGCGATGTGGCTGTCGTTGATTTAGAGCCGATAGACAGCATCATGGCGGGTTTAATGGTGCTGGAGAAGAAATTGCAAGTTGTGGATATTGATTTGGAGGATCCGATCTTTACCGCAACTACTGCCGTACCTCTCCTTTCTCGTAAGAAAGCGCCGGAGGCTAAGGCGGACGCAGAAACTGCGGTGGCGGCCGGGGCAGCGGCAGGTGAGGTTGTTTCGGATGACGCTTCATCAGAGGACACCCTGCAAGAGGAAGCTAAGGACGAAGCTCAGGACGAAGCGGTGGAAGCGACAGAAGTGGAGGCGGAGACAGAAGAGGCGGAGACAGAAGAGGAGGGCGACGCCGCTGAATCTGGACTTGAGGAGGATTCTGTCGCGGAGGAGTCAAGCGACGATATCGAAGAGGAGGCGGAACCGGAGTAACTCCGGATATTCTCGGAAATTTACGGTTATGGAATTAGCTCTTATTTTGGCGATAGTGGCTGTGGCAGAGGCGGGGGTCGCGATCTTTTTGATGTACCGTGCCGTGGCTGCAAAAAGTGGAGCTTCTCGCAAAAGCGTTGCACGCCTGGAAGAAGAGCTTTCTTCCCGTCAGGGACTGCTTGCCAAGGTTGAGTCGATCTATGATCAGATGGTTGACATTCCAACTATGCGCCGGGGTGTTGAAGAGTTAAAGGCGCATCAAGAGTCTTTAAAGGCTGAACGCGGCCGTATTACCATTACTCAGGCAGAGTTGGAGACTGTCGAAAATCGCTTGCGAGAACTTGAAGAAATTGAGCGTGAATTGGAAGCAAGTGGCCTTGAAACTAAGGAAGAGCTTAATATCCTCACTAAGAAACGCAATGAATTGAGCAATCGCAACACGACATTGCATCAGGAAATCGACCAGTCCTTTGAGGAAATAGAGAGCGTAATGCAACAATTGGAGCTAAGTGCTCAGGTCAGCGCACGCGTTTCTGAAATGAAGGCCCAGTTGATTCAGACCCAGACGAAAATTGATGATATCTTGTTAAAGATTGAAGATGGTAATGAGAGCTACTTTGTGTTGAAGAAAAGATATGACGCTCTCGACATAGAATATGCCCAGTTATATGAGAAGTTTTCAGCGGTGGAGCTCACCAGCGGCACGGAAGAGCAGAAGTAGGAAACCACTTCTGCTACATGAGGTCTTGTGGATCCAAGTCAAAAACCAAGCGCACGGATTTCCGTTTGATTGGTAA
>JAAYZI010000037.1 GCA_012514925.1 Deltaproteobacteria bacterium
CCACACAGTCAGCTCTTTCGGCCAAAAAGTCCGTAATTTTACCTTTTCCTTCATCGCCCCACTGGGCTCCGACCAGCACTACAGCAGACATTTGTCCACCCCCAGGTCATATTGCGTCATTTTAGGCTGCTAAAGCGTTTTACCGCAAATTTATCTTAGCAGAAGCACCCTAGAGTGTCAATATCAGCCACTTCTTGCTCCATCCCTTGATTCTCTTTTATGATATAGGCGGCTTCTCCTGAGCAGCGCAGCCGCCTATCAGTTTGCCTCCAACTTACCTCTGTACAAAAAGCGCTGTTTTTAGCACATTTTTGGGGTCTTTGATGAGTAAGATCACCAGCCAGATAATCAGACCAAGTGCCACGACCGAAAGACCAAGAAAGAAATCGTTGAGCATGTCCACGGGAGCTGGAGTGAAGTACTCCGCGTGAAGCTCCGTATACTCGAAGATCGCGTCCACCAGCCACATAATAGACGCACCCCAGTAGAGCCAGCAGAGAATGCCTAGTTTCATCTCACTATTAGGAGCGTTTTTGTACCAGATAACCGTACAGATGATTGCCGCAAAAACGGTGGTAAGTAACGTCATATGCCATCCCCCTTAATTCGCTGCAGGTTGTTCATTACACACCTTCTTCTCTAAGGTATTCGCCACAAGCAACATAACGCCCCAGACAACGGTGACAAGCACAGCCATGAATACGCCGACAGTAGCCATCTCGTGCAGCATGATGGATGCATCGACAGAATTACTAGCTGCGGTCAGAAACGGGAACCACGGCACCACTTCTCCATGCCACACGTGCTCAAAAGCAAGTAGAACGGAGCCACCCCAGAGCAGATTGGTCAACCATTTCAGCTTTCTTGAGAATGGGATTTTGGTTGCCGATTCAAATTTGCCGTCGCCGCTATCGATCTTTAGCGTTACAGGCTCGGCTTCTCTGGCCTCAACGACTTTAGTAACAACGGTCATTACAATCGCCTCGGCAACGGGAACAAGAAAACATGCCATTAAGTACTTCCCCCTCTTGAATGATATTTTTTCTATGCACAGCCACGGGTATTATTTTGTGCAAACAAAAAAGGCATGCAGTTCTTCTTCTGAAAAACCGCATGCCTTCAATAGCATACATTATGACGCTGTACATTGTCCGATAATCTGAGCGTTTCGACGCTCTTGGATCAGCTTCAGCAAATCCTTATTGTATTATATATGTTGAAAAATGGAAAAGTCAAGGTGTGCAATTCATAGGTGTCGGCACTTCTTGCTCATCCCTTGGTGCAGGCACTCGGCATCCTTTTGTCCGGGCTTCACCTCAACTCCAGTTAACACATCAACTGCATAAGGTCGATACTTTTCAATTTTCATTCCTACATTATTAGAGGTCAGACCTCCTGCCATTATTACGGGAATGTTTACGCTTTGCTGGATGGCGGTGAAGATGGCCCCGTTAACTGTTATTCCGGTGCCTCCCGAAGGTGACTGATGGCATGAGTCGATCAACAGTGTAGCTATTCCTGTCTCCGCCAAAGCTTGGGCTGCTTTAAGCGGATCAGCGATTTCAAAGGCACATTGGCCAGCACCATCAATGCTCAGGGCTTTGATACTTTTTATACCATACCGGCTTAGCTGACGTCCTGCGAAGGCGATTGGCGGAAGGGGGCGAGCCGCATGGACGCGGCACCCATAGGGCACACGGATGTTCGCTTTACGCTCACCACTAATGGAGCGAGAGCGCGCCTCTGAGCTCGGATGCCAA
>JAAYZI010000002.1 GCA_012514925.1 Deltaproteobacteria bacterium
AACCGCGGCAAGGGTTTTGCAGTACGTATCGGCATGTTAAATGCCAGGGGGAATCTGCTGCTTTTTGCGGATGCAGACGGCTCCGCACCGATTGCAGAGTTGCCACGCCTGGAAGAGGCATTGAAACAGGGCGCTCAGATTGCAATCGGCTCCCGCGCCTTGGTCTCGCCTGAAACTCATGTGAAAGCGCGTTGGTACCGTCGTCTCCCGGGACGCATATTTAATCTGTCGGTAAACTTGTTGGTGCTGCCTGAGTTTGCAGATACGCAGTGTGGATTTAAGCTTTTTACGGCGAAGGCGGCGCGCTTTCTCTTTGAGCGGCAACGCGCAAATCAGTTCAGCTTTGATATTGAACTTTTGTTTATGGCTCATCAGGTCGGACTAAAAGTAGTTGAGGTTCCGATTAACTGGCAGCACGTCAGGGGATCCAAAGTGAGCCTGCTAAAGGATTCCATCAAAATGTTTGTGGACATTTTTGTATTCAAAATACGCCACAGAAAGCTTAGCCCTGATGCTTTTAGGGCCAGTACCACAGCGGACGAGGTTAAATAGGCTTCCTACTGACGTTGTAACCGATTACGTGAATTTTACTTTCTCCGAGGAAAGTGAAGTTAACTCCGCGTTACCGCTCAGGCTGAAAGCAAAAATTGCATAATCAATTCCCCGCGTGAACGGATGCCTGACGTTTTTTCTTAATGTTTTTATTTAGTATTATTAGTGCCTTACCTAGCCGAATGATCATTTTACATTCTTATTACACCCCTTTCACTATTTCGTGACAATTCATTTTCCGATCTGCCCCACAATCCTCCGCGTAACTGAGGTTGGCTCGTTACCGGCCCCGCTTCCGGAGAAGGTTATCGGCTTCGAGGTTAATTGGGTCGCAGTGAAAAGGACATGCGTTAGTCAGTAAAAAGGTTAGAAAGGAGGATTCGTCATGGGTGCCAGGCATCACATTCACACCAAAGAAACAATCAAAGAGAAAGCCAAGGAAAAAACTGTACCGGATACAACTCTGGTCAAGCGGTTCAGTAAGGGTTCTATTGCGGCTTTTGAGGAGATTGTTTCACGTTACGAATCCAAGGTGTACAACCTGGCTCTGCGCTTCACGCGCAATCAGGAAGATGCGGAGGAGGTGCTCCAGGACGTCTTTACAACGATTTACAAAAAAGTTGACAGCTTTCAAGGTAAATCGGCTTTCTCCAGCTGGCTCTACCGCATCGTGGTAAACGCCGCCTTCATGAAGCTGCGCAAAAGAAAACAGCAACAAACTGTTTCAATCGAAGACCTCTCTCCGATGGTAAGACAAACCTTTCTCGACCAAGAAAGCAGTTTCAGCCTCAGATCAGACACTCTCAGCATGAACCGTGAGTTGCGCGACACTCTGCAGGGCGCGATTCATCGCCTGCCGGCCCAGTACCGCGCCGTCTTTGTGCTGCGGGATGTGGATGGGCTTTCCAATCAGGAAGTGAGCGAAATCTTGCAGCTCTCAATCCCGGCGGTGAAATCACGCTTGCATCGCTCACGCTTGATGCTTCGCAAAAAATTGGTGCGCTATTGGAATGACTACCGCGGTAAAAGCTCGCCTATCAAACACTTCAGAGAGGAGATGATGGTTTCTAATTATGCTTAAGCGGCTCACTCCTAATTATGTGTATTGCTAAACTCTTGGTTCCAACTCTATAGTCGCAAGCATGATTTATCAGGATTGATTTTTAGGTTTTTGGCGGCGGTCCTTCATTAGAAGAACCGCCGCTTTTGTAAGAGTGAACAGTTACCTAATCCCAAGCATGACCGGCTGAGCCGAGCACTTCAACGCACTTGTGCTTGTAAAGCTCTCTTAGGGCATCACGTGCTGGGCCGAGGTATTTGCGCGGGTCAAACTCTTCTGGCTTGGTGGCAAGAACCTCGCGGATAGCGGCGGTCATGGCTAAACGCCCGTCTGAATCGATATTGACCTTACAAACGGCACTCTTGGAGGCTTCCCGGATTTGATGCTCGGCAATACCGATAGCGTCTTTCAATTTACCGCCGTACTTGTTGCACTTGGCCACCAAATCCTGTGGCACCGAGGAAGAACCATGCATTACAATCGGAAAACCCGGAATGCGCTTTTCAATTTCCCGCAAAATATCCAGCCTGATTTCTGGATTCTGGCCAGGCTTAAACTTAAAGGCACCGTGGCTGGTGCCGATAGAAATCGCCAGGCTATCTACACCTGTGCGCTTGGTGAAATCCTCAACCTCATCGGGCTGAGTGTAAACGTGGGCTGCCGCCTGAACATCGTCTTCAATTCCGGCCAAGACGCCCAACTCACCCTCCACCGTAACATCATGCTGATGAGCGTACTCAACCACCTTCTTGGTGAGCTCAATATTTTGCTCATAGGGCAGATGCGATCCATCAATCATGACCGACGAGAACCCTGAGCTGATACAATCGACGCAAAGCTCAAAGCTGTCTCCGTGGTCTAGGTGTAAGGCGATCGGAATACAGCGCCCTTTGCCAAGTTCGGTGGCATATTGCACCGCACCTTGTGCCAGATACTTATGCAAAGTCTGATTTGCATACTGACGAGCGCCTTTTGAGACCTGTAGGATCACCGGACTCTCCACTTCACTACAAGCCTGTATAATCGCTTGCAGCTGCTCCAAATTGTTAAAATTATAAGCCGGCACGGCGTACCCACCGTTTACCGCTTTAGAAAACATCGCGCGAGTGTTTACCAGTCCAAGTTCAGTGTACTTTACTCCCATGGGGATTCTCCTTTATGTGTAGACTCGGCCTGAATATTAGCTCAGCATCTTTAGAATATCAACATAACGTCTGAAGCTACCATTCGGGAGGGGATAGCCTATTTGGGGTCTCCATCTTTGCTGCTGACAGGTTCTATCTCCAAAATATCGACCCCATCGTAGTATTCCCGAGTCTGGCGGGCATCAACATTTCGCAACTTCTCCAGCATCCCCACCATGCGCTTGACATCGGATTTGATGGCGTAGAGGGCGTGCTGATATTTGGGATCATCGGGAGATAACACCTCAAGCAGATGGCAGTTGAGGGTGATCGCGGAAAGCGGCTGCCCTAAGCCGTGCGCAGCCGTGCCTGCCAATTGATTGGCAACTAACTGCCGCTCTTGCTCAACCAACTTCTGCTGCATGGCAGCTAGTTCTTCGTTCTTGGCTTGAAGCTGTAGATTAAGATCCCGCATGCGGAGCAGAGCTTCAATCCGAATCTGGAGTTCTTTAAACTTAAAGGGCTTGGTAAGATAGTCATCCGCCCCTTCCTGCAGGGCGGCTATTTTATCATCAATGGTATCGCGTGCAGTAAGCATCAGAACCGGCACAAACTCGCCTCCGGTACGGCGTTTTAATTGGCCACATACTTGCAAGCCATCTGTGCCAGGCATCATCACGTCCAGAATGGCCAGATCGGGAAGGGCTTCGCCACAGGCGTACAGCGCCGCTTCTCCATCCACAGCCAACATGGGAGTGCAACCCAGAGCTGAAACAGCTGTGCTGACGATGTCGCGAGTATCTGAATCATCATCTGCGATTAAGACCAGTTTGGGTAAAGAAAAGCTGGACTTTTTCAGCGGAATCCCTAAACAAAAGCAAAATCAAAGGCTAACTAGCGAACGGTTATGCTAATTAAATCTATCAAATTAAGGAAAATAAATACCTTAAAGCATGCTGGCAGGGCAATTGGTAACTTGCAAATTAAAGAACAGCCCTGCCCCATCCTAATTAAGACTTAAGCAATACGGGCTTTTAGGCCGATAGACACTACTGGGCTGGAAATAACCTTATATCCGCGGCATATCCGCGACTTAAGGTTAAGTGCCTCTTTGTCCCTGTTGGAATTGAGGGACCGGCTGTACTCTATTATAGCGGTGGGTGAATTGTGGCGGGGTGAGCCTTGTTGATTCAGGACAGTAATAGTTCTCCATATGCATTGAGCAACAGAGAGCGTAGACGAGCCTGCATCCTCATTGTTGATTCAGACACCCCTATGCGGAACAGCCTGCGCCAAGCTTTAATTTCACTAGGCTTCGATGACCTTTACGATGCTGCCGACAACTCCGCCGCCATAGAGAAACTAGACGAAAGAGACTTCACCCACGTAATATTCGAAGCCAAAAACACAAGCATGCCAGCAACCGAATTTGTAACGCGCATCCTTGAGAAGAACAACTTATTAATCGCAATTCCTACCTCTTGGCAGCCAACCCTGGATGACGTTTTCGATCTGATTATCAAAGGCGCCAGAGGCTATATCGTTAAGCCCTTTACCAGCGGCAGTATTGATGAAGTTATGGTGTGGGCTACCAAAGGAGAGCCGCTCTCTGAGGCGATTCTTCATACCCGCGGGCGAAACGAAGCTCTGGCATCCCTGGTCTTGGAAGCTTTGGATCGCGTTGCAATCGTACTTAGGCAAGCCGGACGCTTTCAAACCGCTAAATATGAAGTTCCAAAGCGCATGGCGATCTTACATAAAACTATGGAAATGGCCCGCACCTTTGCCAAAGGGGGTGACCCGGAACTTCGTGGCACATTGGTTGAAGTCGCGATTGAACGTTGCGAAAATTTGGAGAGCCGCTACGCGGGGTTTCGCAAGCGCCACCGCAAATCTTCCAAACTTGGAGAAGAGCTTAACGACCCAGAACCCGCTAGCTCATCAAGTTTGAAATGAGTTAATGGTAACGCATGAGCCTTTTTTTAAAAATTGACCGCTTCGCCTCGCAGCCACGCTTAGTTGGAGTGCGCAGCTTGTGCGCCCACTTCGGAGAAGACGCCAACGGTATTTTTGTGTGCATGGATCCGCAAAAACCCTTCTTTTCCATTTACGCTGCTGAAGATCGCTATCTGTTGCAGGTCCACACGCCAACTTTAACTTTAAACAAGAAAACGTTACACCCCACCGCCGCAACTTGGTTAGAGAATCAGGACTGCATTGAGTTTGGAGATTATACCTTCTCAGTGTTCATAACATCCTCTGAAGCTGAAGTGCTCACAGCCTGCGGAGCAAAGCTTGAAGATCTGCCGGACCAATCCTTAACGCCCAAACCACCTAGGGCTATTCTTGAGCACCAGGAGCTAAGCCGCTCCTTTCCCCTCTTTCCCGGATTGAAAATGAAAGCCGGATGTAGCCAGACGGCTGCCATCTTTATCGAAGCGCCAGACATTTTCCCAGAACATTTTTTGATTCATAACCGTGATGACGGCATCTACGCCAGCCCATTGCAGGGCAGTATCACAATCAACGGCCAAGAAATCCTAGAGGAACAGCTGTGTCCGCCGGGTACTGTTATTACTCTAATCCCATCTGACGTGAGGATCCAAATTGAAGCCTAACCTGGATACTTCACCAGGTTCATCATCTCCACTACACCTACATTTTTCTAA
>JAAYZI010000038.1 GCA_012514925.1 Deltaproteobacteria bacterium
ATATGCGACAAGGCCGATATTAGGTCGTACCAGATTGGATGACCTTACGTTTTATATGGGGAAATCTAACATTGTCTGTGTGATGGTATCCGTTTGCATGAGTTTTACTTTCTCTGGAGAAAGTGAAATCAATTCCACGCGTGAATGGTTACCGGATACCAAAAATTCGTAAACTTTCTCCGGGGGCGCGCCCTTTTAATCTAGCTTCCAGCTCAAAAGAGCTACCTCGTTTGTACGGGATTCCATTATACGCTTTCAAATCGTCATTAGCTCTTCATTTTTACGATGTTGCTGGCATTAGACTCGACTTGTAACTAAGCCTGGTGAAATATTTGCGTTAATCGTTTAATTATTCATTATGAAAAATCTTAGGCGAGATTTGTTTGAGACAGATATGGTCGGGGCGCTGGCCATAGATGGCGGGGAGGTTGCGGAGTCGAATCTGTCTGTCTTTTTGCTTGAATACTTGGGAGAGGAGTTGGCAGGCCGGGTGCGCGCTGAGATCTCGGAAGACTTGCGCTTCTTTCGCAGTTTGGATCCGGCGTCCACAGAGTACAGCGAAGTTCAAATCTTAAGTGTGCGCCGCGGTATGGCGGCGGTTGCGGCTCATCGGATTTTTGCGGCACTGCTGGCGGAAGGGGGCAACCTTTATGATCTTGAAGTGGTGGCCAAGTATGTGCAAAAGGACACCAACGTCGAGATTCATCCGGGCGCCCAGATAGGAGTGCCGTTTGCGATCGACCACGGGCATGGCACCGTGATTGGAGCAACCACTCGTATTGGAAAGCGCAATTTTATTTATCATGGGGTCACGTTAGGAGCTTCCAAGCGTTTTACGCGCGTGGGAAGGCGCCATCCTTTGGTTGGGGATAATGTGTTTTTTGGAAACGGATCTCAGGTGCTCGGTCCAAGTATAATCGCAGATGATGTGAAGTTGGCCTGCAGTGTGCGTGTCAGGGATTGCGAGATTGGCGCAGGGGTTCATATTGCGATGGATGTGCGATTGGCAGGCGTGAAAGTGCCAGCCGGAGTGCAAGTGCTGGGGTATGATCAGGAGAAGCTGAATCGTTATCTGGTGCGAAGTTCGGACAACCAAGACAGTGCGGTGGAATGGCGAGACCTTGACGCTTTTGATGCTGCCAATGTGGATTAGCGTTGCTTATTACGGTTAGTGTAGGAAACGCTGCGTTCAGCTTCGTTTATAATTTCCCGCTCCGTAGGTTCGAAGGCTTCATTTACAGTTATGCCAGGTTCTTTTATTAGTCTGTCAATGACGGGATTGTCGGCCAGGTCGGGACGCAAGGAGAGTACCCTTTCGATCTTTTTGTCGTCTTTGGCTTTCTCCCTCTTTTGGTCCTGTTCTTCAACTTGCTTGTCTTCTTTCTCCTTTTTACGAACCCCATTGGCATAGTTTTCAACAGCCTCGGCGATTTTTTGCCCGATTGAGGGCGAGGAGTCTTGGGGACGAAGAAGAGCATATCCCCACCCTAGATTAATTTCTCGTCCTGCAGAGGAAGTGGGCGTCTCTATAAAAGGATGTTTCCCATTCGAATCATTTTGCAGAGCCTCAAAAGGGGAGATTGTCTCAGCCTGGGAGCTGCGGGTCGACTTGCTAACGCTCTCTACAGCAGCATCCCAAAGCTTTTTTACCGCTGATTTACAGGTTGTCCAAAAACCCGACACAGCTGCTAGGCAGCGGTGGGTAAATTCCGGGGGAATGCCTAAGGCCGCTCCGATCTGCTCGACTTTTGTTGCGACAGACCGGGCCGCGCTTTCAACGTACCGAGTGGCTTTGGTGGCGAGGTCTGAGACATTTTGCTTAATGCGATCAAGAAAGGTTTGCTGGTGAGCCTGCTCGGCTTCCGGTTGTTTCTCTTTTTGTTTCGACCTTTCCGCCTGAGGTGCAGGTTTTGGTGTGGTTTGTACCTCTGAAAGATTCTCGCTTAGTGCCGTTAAGATCTTAGATGCGTGGGAAGTTGGGCTGGAGGGGCGCTCCTTAGAAGGCGGAGGTTTTAGGACATTTAAATTGGATGAGGGGGATGGGGCACGGCTAGTTTGTGGCTCCCCCTTAGGAGCTTCCCTTTGAAGGCTTTGATTTAGTGATTGGAAATTCGCCATATTCGCAAACACATCCTCTAGTGAGGTTATGTCTAGTTTGGAAGGCGGCGTGCCGTAAGTTCCGCTACCTGCATATATTATCGGATGCACTATCTTTTTCCTGGTTTTCGTGTAAACCTAGGCTAGCTTAGTTTTTGATCGAATGAGGAGAGATGGCATTTAAAGAATTGCCGCAGAAGGCTGATTTTCCAGCGCAAGAGCGGGAGGTGTTAGAATTTTGGAGAGAGAGCGACGCGTTTAAAAAGATGCGCGAAATTCACCGTGGAGGGCCTCACTGGTCGTTTGTGGACGGACCGATTACGGCCAACAATCCCATGGGAGTGCACCACGGCTGGGGCCGTACCTATAAGGATCTCTATCAGCGCTTTCACACCATGCGTGGGCGAGAGTTGCGCTACCAAAACGGTTTTGATTGCCAGGGGCTGTGGGTCGAGGTCAATGTTGAGCGGGAGCTGGGCTTCTCCTCCAAGCGTGATATCGAAAAGTACGGTTTGGCGCGGTTTGTGAGCAAGTGCAAAGAACGCGTGCTAAGACAGGCGGCGATTCAGACCAGGCAGTCACAGCGGCTGGGTTACTGGATGGATTGGAATGACCCGGAGATGCTTGAGCGCCTAGCGGATAAGCTAATCTCAGATCCGCAGGAAATGATCACGGTCGACGGGCCCGATGGTCCTGTCACTGATACGGTCGAGCAGATCATAGGCAGGCTCGGCATGCCCGACTTGGGGGGCAGCTACTTCACCTTCTCCAACGAGAACAATTTTATGATCTGGTCTTTCCTTAAGAAGTGCTGGGAGAAAGGCTGGGTTTACCGTGGTGTTGACGTCATGCCCTGGTGCTCGCGCTGCGCCACCGGGATCAGCCAGCATGAGATTGTAACTGACGGTTACATGGATCTAACCCACCAGGCTGTGACGTTACGCTTTCCGCTCTTGGAGAGGGAGAATGAGTCGTTGCTGGTTTGGACGACTACGCCCTGGACTCTCACCAGTAATGTTGCGGCGGCGGTAGGGCCGGATCTGGTCTATCTAAAAATTCAAGCTGGTGACGAGATTCTTTATCTCTCAAAGGGCACTGCGCAAGCGGTGTTAAAGGGAGAGTATAAAGTCTTGGAGGAGTTAAGCGGCAAACAAATGGAAGGCTGGCGTTACCGTGGGCCCTTTGATGAGCTGGAGGCCGCCCAGAAGCCGGGCGGGTTTACGCACCTTAGCGAGCTTACGGCAGGGTTAAAGGAGAGCGCTGCGGCGGCTCACCGGGTGCTGCTGTGGGATATCGTAGGCGAGAGTGAAGGCACCGGAATCGTGCACATAGCGCCTGGCTGCGGTGCTGAGGATTTTGTGTTGGGCAAAGAGAACCATCTGCCCTTGATTGCTCCGCTTGATGATGAGGGCCACTTTACGGAAGGGTTTGAGTGGCTGAGCGGTAAGCATGTCTTAGATGTGCCGGAACTGATCTTTGAGGATCTAAAGAAAAAAGCGCTTCTCTACCGCGTTGATAAGTACACCCACCGTTATCCGGTGTGTTGGCGTTGCCGCAGTGAGTTGGTGTTTCGGCTGGTAGATGAATGGTTCATCAGTATGGGCCCTCTTTATGACAAGCCTCGCGAAGAGCTTAGCGCTGAAGAGAAAGCTAAGAGCCTGCGTTATCAGATCATGGATGTGGTCGATCCGATCAAGTGGATCCCTGAATTTGGGCACGCGCGTGAAATGGATTGGCTGCGCAACATGCATGATTGGATGATCAGTAAGAAGCGTTATTGGGGTTTGGCGCTTCCGATCTGGCAGTGCGACTGCGGCCATTTTGAGGTGATCGGTGACGAGCGCGAGCTAGAAGAGAGAGCAGTTAGTGGGTGGGATAAACTGGCGGGCCACACACCGCACCGTCCCTATATAGACGAGGTCAAGATTGCTTGCAGTAAGTGTGGCGCCCATATGAGCCGCATTCCGGATGTTGGTAACCCTTGGTTAGACGCCGGGATCGTGCCGTTTAGTACCCTTAGGTACCGCAGTGACCGAGAGTATTGGGAGAGTTGGTATCCGGCCCACTGGATCAGTGAGTGTTTCCCAGGCCAATTTAGAAACTGGTTCTATAGTTTGCTGGCCATGGCCACGGTTATGGATGGGACTCCGCCTTTTTTAACCAATTTCACCTATGCCACGCTACTGGCTGAAGATGGCCGCCCCATGCACAAAAGTTGGGGCAACTCGATTGAGTTCAACGAGGCTGCCGACAAGATCGGGGTGGATGTGATGCGCTGGCTCTACTGCGCGCATAAGCCCGAAAACGATCTGTTGTTTGGATACACCCGCGGGGATGAGATCCGCAGGCGTTACCTAATCCCGCTCTGGAACGTCTACAGCTTTTTCGTAACCTACGCCAATTTGGATGGCTGGCAGCCCAAGACTGAAGGCTTTGACCCCAACGTGCCGGAAGGTAATACTCCGAAGGGTGTCGGTCTTTTGGACCGCTGGATTTTGGCCAGACTGAATCAGGTTACAGCTCGTGTGGGTGAGCAGCTGGAGCGTTGCGATTTTCTGGGGGCCACTCTAGCGGTTGAAGAGCTTTTGGAGGATCTTACCAACTGGTATATCCGGCGCAGCCGCCGTCGTTTTTGGAAGAGTGAGAGGGACGACGACAAACATGGTGCCTACGCGACTCTTTACCATGTGCTCGTCAAGCTTATAAAACTGTTGGCGCCCTTTACTCCCTTTGTGACAGAGCAGATCTATCAGAACCTAGTGCGTACCGCGCAGGCCGGAGCGCATTTAAGCGTGCATCATTGCCGCTGGCCTGAAGCTGATCTGGCTGCGGTTGATAAAACCCTCTTGGATCAGATGCAGCTGGCGCGCCAAGTCGCGACGTTAGGGTTGAGTGCTAGGAACGAGGCAAATCTTAAGGTGCGTCAGCCCCTAGGCCGCGCCCTTGTGCATAGCCTGAGCAAGACCGAGCTTACTCCTGAGATGATCGAGATCGTTTTAGACGAGTTAAACGTAAAAAGCATTGAAGTGGTGGAGCATGAAGGAGACTTAGTAGAGTACAAAGTTCTACCCGATAATAAGCTTTTGGGTGCCCGTTTTGGGGCTAAGTTTCCGGCGGTACGGAAGGCCATTTCAGATGCGGACCCTAAAGAGATAGCGGCGCGGGTGCGAGCCGGGGAGAAGTCCTCGGTTGAGCTTGAGGGAGAGACCATCGAGTTCGATCCCAACGAATTAATCATCAGCACCGTGGCTGCTACTGGTTTGGCGGTTGCGTTTGACCGTGGTGTAACAGTTGCGATCGATACTAAGATTACTCCCGAGCTTAAATCGGAAGGGCTGGCGCGGGAGGTTGTGCGGCGCATTCAGTCGATGCGTAAGGACGCTGGATTTAGGATTGAAGATCGTATTCGCACCTTTTATCAGGGCAGCAGTGAGTTAGAGCAGGTGCTTGGGGAGTGGTCTGAGTACGTGCGAGCTGAGACGCTAAGCGATGACCTTGTACAAGGCTCTGCCGTAGAGGGGGCGTACCAGGAAAGCCATAAGCTTGCAGGGTACGAAATCTCCCTGGGTGTTTGTTTATCAGTACCGTAACTGTTTACATGAATATTACTTTCTCCGGAGAAAGTGAAATGTAAGTAAAATGAACTTCGCGTTACTGCCGAGAGGTTTAAAACAAAATTGCATAATCAATTACATGATCAATTCCACGCGTAAGCGGATACCAGAGCTGTTACGGCTTTGGCAGTTCCTGTAGGTAACATCTACCCAGATCGATTGCGTCTGGGGGTTTTGGGATTAAGGACCTGGCAGTGTCGTAGAGCCTTAAGGCGCTGATGCGTCCACGCCAACGTGGTAGCCGCGTTAGCGTGTGACAGGTTAGAGTCGGTCCGTACATGAACTCCCACCGTGGTAAGACGCAAAAGTGAAAACCTTGGCGGCGTAGCGCTAAAGCCAGGATGGCGTAGCGCGGCCAGCCTACCCGCCCCTTTCTATCGTCCAATATGTATAGTTTGGATTTATCCAGCTTGAGCGCGGTCACCGCGCGGTGGTATGCGCCAACTGTGCGGCATGAATTGGGCGGTTTAAATTGAAGTGACCAGAGGGCAGAGATAACGGCAATAGTTACAGATAGAAGCAGTGAAAGTTTGCCGAATTGATGTTGTGCTTGGCCGCGACTTATTAATTTTGTAGCCGCGTAAGCGGCGGTAACCATCAAACAAACTGCCGCCCCATACTGGTGCCATAGTATGAATGAATGAAGCCCGCCCCTGATTTTCAACGCGCTTGCCAATGAAAGCAGTATGCTTACCAATGATACGGCGCGCAAATTCCAAGCGAAGCCAAAACGCGGCAGCTTAACGCAGAGGCTAAACACCACAAAGGCGGGCAGTAGAAAAGCTCCGGGCACCTTAAACGTACCAAGCTCCAAATCATAAAAGGAGAGTAGGAACTTAAGCGCTGCTTCAAAGGGTTTATTTTGGGCGCGGTACAGCGCAAAATGAAAGATCTTACCGAGGTTACCGAAGTTTGGTTGGGTGAGGCTTTCAAGCACGGGTGGTGCCGCCGCTATAAAAAATATAAATGCGCCGCCCAAAAGGCTCAAACGCGCGTAAATATCTAAGTTATACTTTCCTTCGCGGCGCATGCGTTTTAGATTTAGGAGTGCAGAGATCACAACAAAGGCGGCTATGGGGCCCGCGACCGGCCAAGTGCCAAGATGATTAGATGCCAAAACCGAAAACGCCAGTGCCCAAAGCAAAAAATACTTAAGCTCAGCGCAAGCCAGCGCGGATGATGCAGCTAAGAATGCTAGCATCGCGGTGGGCAGCGCAGCCGGCCCCCAAATATCGGCAAAAAATGAGGTGCGGCCTTCGGCGCTAAAAATTAGCAGCATTACGGCAAAGGACAGCGCCGCTAGCGGAGCCCCCAGATAGCGGAAGAAAATGGCTTGAGTTCCCACCACAAAAATCCAGGTTAGGGCCAGCTGAGCCAGGGCGTATCTGCCGTAGTAGCTCTCGATAAAAAACAGTAGACGTTCAGCAAGTGCGTAGTAGTAAAGACTAAAGGGTCCGGGGTGATTGAATCCGTGGCGACTGTATGAACCGACTAGGGAGGAGAACGTACCGGCTTTATCGATCTCCAGAGCTAAGATGGGGTAGTCTCCCATGCGATCACATTCGAGCAGAAAGAAGTCGGTATTTAAAAAGAAAAAAGTCACAAAGTACAACGATGGCAGCGCCAAAACTAGAAGAACCCAGGAGGGGCTAAACGAAGTGGTGTTTGGATGCTGCGTTGCTTGCACAGAAACTCTTTTAACAAAAGGCGAAGTTTAAAGTACGGTTTACTGCCTACCGTTTAGCATCCTCTCCAACTCTGCACCATGGATGCTAGCCTTTTTCTTCCAGCTTGCATGTGTTACCTTCTTTTTATGAATTCAAAAACTTACCTCGAGGCGAAACATGAGAGGCACAAGGGGCCGATTTTACGCCCTTTTGTGCTTGTGTTCTTCGCCTTGATTGCTCTTTCTGCCTGTCTAGGTTGCAGCAAAACTAAACGTCTGCCCGCCTTGGAAGATCTTAATCTTCTGCTGATTGTTATGGATACAGTCGGTTCAGAGCATATCGGGGCTTATGGAAAGACGCCTGTAGGACGAAACGTCTCTCCTCAGATTGATCGCTTGGCGGCAGAGGGAGTGTTGTTTAAGCGTGCATACGCCGCTGCTCCATGGACAATGCCCAGCATCGCCTCAATTCTGACCGGACAGATGCCCTGGCGCCATGGGGTGATGCGGCCGCAGAATCGACTGGCGGATGATCGCGTAACTTTAGCCGAACTGCTAAAGTCGCGTGGCTACGCCTCGGCAGCGGTCACCAGCCACATGCTGCTAGAAAAAGAATATGGCTTGGTACAGGGTTTTGATAAGCATTGGCAGGTCAATCAAGGATTAGTCCATCAAAATATCACCTCTGATTTGGTGTCAGATACCGCGATTAAGTGGTTGCAGGAGCTCTTTCAAGAGCCGCAAAGGCCTAAGTTTTTCCTGATGCTGCATTACTTTGATCCGCACTTTAATTACCGTGAGCACCCAAGCTTTGGATTTACGCAAGGGTACACAGGTCCTTTTAGGGGAATCTCGAAATTTACCAAGCTGGACCGCATGAAGAGGTCTATGACTCCTGCGGATAAAGACTATATCGTGGGAACCTACCATGAAGAGATTGCTTTTATGGATATGCAAATCGGCCGCGTTTTGGCAGAACTTGAAAACGTGGGGTGCGCCTCCGAAACTTTGGTGATTATCGTGGGAGATCACGGAGAGGGGTTCATGCGGCATGGATACATGGGCCATACAATCAGCCTGTATGATGAGTTGATTCATGTGCCGCTTATTTTTTCACTTCCGGGAGTAATCAAGCCTGCAATCGTAACGGACCTGGTGCATCAAGTTGACATCGTCCCAACGCTCATGGATATGTCACGGCATCCGGGAGAAGACTTTTCTTGGGACGGAGTTTCTCTGAAGACTTATCTAGAAGGTGGGAGGGATCTCGGCTTGGAGCGGGTGCTTTTTGCTGAGTTAAATTTCAGACAGAATCTGCGAAAGAATGCTATTATCGACGGAGACTACAAACTCATTCATAATATTTCAAAAAATAAGAAAAAGCTTTTTGACTTAAAAAACGACCCGGAAGAGCAGCAGCCGCTTAGGGATAAACAGTCGGAGATTTTTAAGGCTCTTTCTGAAAAGCTTGCAAGGTGGGAACAGCAGAAGAAGGCTAACAATGAAGTAAAAACAGCGCCACCACGGGTAAAAATTGATACAGAGCAGTTAGATCAGTTAAAGACTTTGGGTTATATGTAATTGGGCTATTTTTTCTTGATGATTTCACTAGTAACAGATTGTAATCTCCTAATTTAATATTCATGTGAACGGATACACAGTTGATTAAACCACCTGAGATTGTTAAAGGATTCTCATGAGTACATCTGACAAAAGCCTATCCGCGAGGATGAAGGCGATGGCGGCTCGCGCTGCGTACAGTAACTCCCAGCCTGAGGAGTCGGCTTCGTACGAAAAGTTTTCCGCCAGCCAGCTTTATTGCGCAAAGTGCAAACAGGCGATGCCGGTCAAGGAGCGTTTGCTTCTATATATTCCCGGCGGAGAGATGTTTGACTACACCTGTGTCAAATGCGGCACCTCGGTGGGTTCGCGTAAAACCAAGTGATTTTTGTGCTTAGCAAAGGAATAAAATGAGAAGCGATCAGATTAAAAAAGGAGTGCAGCGCACTCCGCATCGTTGTTTGTTACGTGCCACCGGTCTTAAAACTGAGGATTTTAGTAAGCCTTTTATCGGTGTGTGCAACTCGTTTAATCAGGTAATTGCCGGACATGTGCACCTCGATCAAGTGGGCCGTTACATTCGGAAGTGCATCCGGGCGGCCGGAGGGGTTCCCTTTGAGTTCAACACTATCGGTATTTGTGATGGCGTCGCCATGGGGCACGCGGGAATGAAGTATTCGCTTCCTAGCCGTGAAATCATCGCCGATAGTGTGGAGTCGATGATTAAAGCGCACTGTTTTGATGCGCTGATTTGCATTCCAAACTGTGACAAGATTGTGCCTGGAATGTTGATGGGGGCGCTGCGAGCCAATATTCCGACTATTTTTGTAAGCGGCGGTCCGATGGTAGCAGGTCGAGGCCCAGATGGAAGCGCGATTGACCTGATCTCGGTTTTTGAAGCAGTCGCCCAGCATGGTCGCGGAGCGATCAGTGATGAGGATCTGCAGAGGATGGAAGAGGAGGCTTGCCCCGGCCGCGGCTCGTGTTCAGGAATGTTCACCGCAAACTCAATGAATTGTTTGTGTGAGGCGTTAGGGATCGCGCTTCCAGGTAACGGTACGATTTTAGCGGCGAGTCCACGGCGCAATAGGCTCTATAAGCGCGCATCTGAGCG
>JAAYZI010000039.1 GCA_012514925.1 Deltaproteobacteria bacterium
GAACCCCGCGCCGCCACCGCATTTCCCCGCCGTCACCCACCGCCCCCCTCCCTCTCCCCCTCCCTCTCAGGCGAGTGCCGGGCAGAGGCCAGGCGGTGCCCCAATTTTACTTTCTCTGGAGAAAGTAAAGGCTTTCCCCGCCGGGGGGTTCCTGGAAAAGTAGGGGTGCACCTTCCTGGAAAAGTAGGGGTGCTCCTTCCTGGAAAAGTAGGGGTGCTCCTTTCCTGAAAGTAGGGGTGCTCCTTTTCCCCGGATTCCCCGGATTTTACTTTCTCTGGAGAAAGTAGAGGCAACTCTGTAATATTTCCTGAAAGTAGGGGTGCTCCTTTTCCCCCCCAAAAGTAGGGGCACCTTTTTGGAAAAGGGGCGCTCCTTCCTGGAACCCCGCGCCGCCACCGCATTTCCCCGCCGTCACCCACCGCCCCCCTCCCTCTCCCCCTCCCTCTCAGGCGAGTGCCGGGCAGAGGCCAGGCCAGGCGATGCCCCAATTTTACTTTCTCTGGAGAAAGTAAAGGCTTTCCCCGCCGGGGGGTCCTGGAAAAGTAGGGGTGCTCCTTTCCTGGAGAGATAATTCCCCGGAAAGTAGGGGCACCTTTTTTTCCCTCCCGGCAGGTCAAGCAAGGCGACGCCACAGTTTTACTTTCTCCGGAGAAAGTAAAGGTAATTCCCCGGAAAAGTAGGGGTGCTCCTTCCTGGGAAAAAGTAGGGGGGCTCCTTTCCTGAAAAAGTAGGGGTGCTCCTTCCTGGGCAAAAGTAGGGGTGCTCCTTCCTGAAAGTAGGGGTGCACCTTTTCCCCGGGTTTCCTGAAAAAGTAGGGGTGCTCCTTTTCCCCCAAAAGTAGGGGTGCTCCTTTTCCCCCCAAAAGTAGGGGGGCTCCTTTTCTCCGGACCTTTTCTCCGGGTTCCCCGGATTCTCTGGATTTTACTTTCTCTGGAGAAAGTAGAGGCAACTCTGTAATATTATTTTGTGGGTCTGGGCGAGCTTTTTCTAGCGCTTTTAGCGGTAGGCCTCCCAGTCGGGCTCGGTTTTGAATATCAGGCGGTAGTATTCTTTTTCCTTCAAATCCGCCGCCGCTTCTTCATCCACAATCACGGTGCAGTGCGGATGTAGCTGGAGGGCACTGGCCGAAATCATGGAGCTAATCGGGCCTTCCAGGGCCTTGGCCACCACCGCAGCCTTTTGCTTTCCCAACGCCAACATTAGACAGCGCCGACTCTCCAGAATCGTTCCAACTCCGACCGTGATGGCGCGCGAGGGCATGGCACTTTCACCGAAGTAAATCTGGTTCTGTTCTATAGTAACTGGACTCAAAGTCGTGGCACGCGTACGCGAGCGCAGGGCCGAAAGCGGCTCATTAAAACCAATATGCCCTGAGCGCCCCACGCCAAGCAGTTGTAGATCTACGCCTCCGCTGCTTTTAATCAACTCTTCGTAGCGCTGACACTCAGACTTAAGATCCGAAGCAGTTCCATCCGGAAGATGAGTATTCTCAGGTTTAATGTTTACATGTCGGAATAAGTGCTCTTCCATGTAATAACGATAGGAACGCGGATCCTCAGCAGGCAAGCCAACGTATTCATCTAAGTTAAAGGTCACGACCCGTGAAAAATCCAGAGAATCTTTGGCGTGAAACTCTGCCAAAAATTCGTAGACCTTCTCCATAGTACCGCCGGTAGCCAACCCCAGCACCAGCGTCGGTTTCTCTCTCACAGCATCGGCGATCAGCTTGGCCGTCATCCGGGCTGCTCTCTCGGCGTTCTCTTGAATAATAATTTCCATGGGTCCGCATACTACTGCATTTTTACCGGCTTGCCAATCCCAAGCACACATTCAGTATCCGGTAACTGTTTACATGAATATTACTTTCTCCGGAGAAAATAATATTAACTCCGCGTTATTATTGAGGCTGAAAACAAAATTGCATGATCAATTCCACGCGTAAACGGTACTGTATCCGTTCTCACGAATATTACTTTCTCCGGAGAAAGTAACATTCGTGAGTATTAAGTTCGAAGATTACAATGTGTTGCTAGTGCAATTATTAAAGAAAATAGACATTAAATCAGCCTAACTCCTTCAGCAGCCCTTCCTCTCCATCATAAGAAAGATAGGTGCGTATCTCTTCCACCGAAGGGCCATCTTTTAGCACTTTTACTAACCACTGCGTAGGCGGCGGGGTTGCAGGCACATACATAAAATCCTCCAGGGTTTTTAGCAGGTTGCGGTACCACCTGTCCCTCAGAAACACCTCCCCCATATTCTCCGGGCTAGGGGCAAAAGTCAGATCAAGCACACCCTGCAGAATGTTGGCCGCAACCTGATACAATTCTGTGGTACGCTTCAGCACCTGCGACACATGCAATTCCTCAAAGTTCCCTTCCCCCTCCTGCAACATCCTTAAGTCCGGAATCAATCGCAGCACCGGCTGATTGGGAAGAGCCGCTTGAACAGCCATCAACTTGACCTCAGCCGAAGTAATCGCTCGCTTCATATCCGATGGCACATTCTCTCCGCTCCTCTGAAGCGCCTCCATCACATGACTCAGCGCCAGAGCCTGCTCCATTCCAACCTTTAAGTTTGCAAGGGCAACTTCACCAGCTCGCAGAAAAAGATGCTCGGAGTATTTATGGAAAGCGGGATCGCGCTCAAAACTTGGAAGATCCACGCCAGAAGCCGAAATCTCAGCCAAAATCTGTGGGCTACATAAGGTCGCATCCACAAGTTCAGGAGAAACAACCGGCGCCTGCACAAAACCGCTGCTGTGAGAAAACACCATCCCCATACGCTTCTCCTCTAAGAATAACGATATTCTCGCATCTATTAGGATCTCTACCAAGTGCCGCATCCAACAAGTTCACGGTGACAGGAACGGATAACACTCCAATTCCTCACGGATCTTATCGAAAAACCAAGGGGAACTTAAGCCCTTCTGGAAATGCCACTACCAGGCCCTCCTCGCACATAACTCTTAAAGGAGGCTGAACGTGGAGGGGAAAAGTCAGGAAAAATCACATTTTAGCGACGCTGTTGAAATTGAGATTCAAATACCCGGCGTGATGGAGCTGGCAGTGCTGTACGGCGATTTTTCGATGGTTCAACCGCATGAGTTCCGGCTTGAACGCGCGCTCACTGCTATCCGGACAAATCGCTTAGCACCAGTTCAGATTTATATAAGGGAGAAGGTACAATGACCAACGCAACTGCAAAACTGCCGGATGACTCTGTATCATTGCATGCAAATACCAAGCGACATCTTAAACTCGCCGCTAAAAAGGCTTCATCCACGCCCTCAGCGCCTACGCTTGAAGAACTATGCCAACTATATCCCGGACTAAAGTTGCTCGATGCAGACAGTTTTTCGTTCGTAAGCTATGACCTCTGGTTGGATCATGTGGGGTCCAGGTAAAAGTCCAGGTAAAAAATTGTAAGCGTTCACGTACGGAATTGATTACACACGTGAACGGTTAACAGTTGCAGGGTATCCGTCCACATGAATATTACTTTCACTGGAGAAAGTGGAATTAGCTCCGCGTTACCGCCCAGACTGAAAACGTTTTACCGCCCAGACTGAAAACAAAAATTGTGTGAATTGTATGACCAATTGCTTAATCAATTCCACGAGTGAACGGTTACGTTACAGGCGATTTTCACTACACCTAAACGCTTACCTTTTTTTACTTGGCCTATCTGAGCCTAGTGTTAATTCTATCCTCATCAGTGCTGCGCTCAAACACCAACATGTCGTCTTGTATGCTGATCGAGAGATATGGCATGAAGAGACAGTCCAACATAGTGCCCAGGCAAGGATAGCCGGGAGCGCGACTGTCAAACAGCCGCCCCTCCAAGGCCATACTCAGTGCCACACGCAGCTCCTGCGGTTCCAACACCAATCCAACCTCGTCCAACGCGTCCTGAAGATCGGTGTCTCGTACGTGGCCTTTTCCGGTTAAGCTCTCAAAGAGCCCCAAAACATGTGAGGAACCCCGCAATGCCTCTTCCGTGATGCGAAAAGCATCTGCCTCTACCGGCACGACTCTATGAAACAGAGGCGTGTGCATCCCTATCGGTCCGTGCGCGATTAAATCACCTCCGTCATTCCAGAAGCGGGCCACCAACTGCTTCGGAAAAAGCTTCATACCGCCGATCCCGACCTCTTCATACGGGAGGATAGAACAATAGGACGCGCACTGACCGCACTCTTCAGGAAGCGCGTCAAGTATGTCGCGCATCGATTTTAACAACCGTGATTTATAAGCGGGCACAGAATCGGTCCCGGCAAACTCCCTTACGTCCCTGCTCTGCAAGCACAGCCGAGGGACAACGCGCCGCGCTATCGCACGTAACGGCGCCAGCACCTGTTTACGCCGGAGGTCTCCGACATCCAGTTTAACCGAGAAGTTGCTATGCAGCCTACAATAAGCGTCCACCTGCACTGCCAAGGCACCTTCGGCGCGTTCCGGCGAGAAGATCTGATCCAGATATTCCATAATGTAGTGCCGATAATGCGTGCTACCAAACGCAAGCGGGGCTCTTTCATTTTGTTTATCAGAGACTTGATCAGGCGATGCTTCACCCAGAGCTATGCACATATCTTCTTGCTCTTGCAGGAGATTAAGCCGGCGACCCTTCGGCGCTTCCTCCTCGGCGATCTTTGCCCAGCCAACCCGCTCGATATCTCTAACTAACGGGTCTAGGCGGGCAAAAATATCTCTAAGCTGCTCCCGACCCCGTCCAGTCTCAAGCAAAACACTGGGGCACTCCGCAACATAGGCATGCAGATCTTTTTGGGCCGGTGCGCCTGAAACTATTCTACTCATTTGAAAAGCGCGCGCGGCCTTAAACGATTTACTCGTGCGCTTCTCATAAACCCGGCGGCAATCTTCATAAGAACTAACACCAACGGGATCGGAATAAGAAAGAGCGCGCGGCAGCTTCAACGTCAGAGAAAGGATACCCCGCCGACTAAGATGCGGCCTCGACAAAACCGCGCCATAATGTTTTGCGATCTCTCTGGTCGCTTCCAAACTTGCGCTGAGACTCCGACAGGTTTCTCTCCAAACTTCATAATGAGCCCGCGGAAATTTATAGGTAAAGGTGAAATCTCCAGCCTCTCCCAATTTTATGCCGATGGTGGAATCGCGATGCAGAAGCTGCCTGGCTGCATACCATCGGTGATGCCCCGGCCACTCACTGCAGCGCTCCGCTAAGACCAACACCCTATCCCCCAAAAGGTCCTTATCCTCACTGCACTGCTTGGCTTGGGTTTTGTTAAGCTCTTCCTGAAAAACGCCGCATATTTCTCCCAAAATCGCTTGGAGCGCGGCAGAACTAAAGACCGTATGCGGATTCTCCTTCGAAAACGATAGTTTTGTGTCCCATACAGTCATCAAGCTTTGAAGCTCTCGATTCAAATCCAAAAACTCAGGCTTCACAGCCGGATCAAAGCAAAAGCTGTTCAAAATATTAGCGACTTCTATGTACAGCGCTTCCAATTCACTTAGGCACTTCTCGTAAAAACGCTCGGTTTCTTTAAGCGCCGCCTGATACTCCCTCAGCTCTGAACTCCAGTCCCCATCCTCATCTTCCAAGAGCACCTGCCATACTTCATCTTTGAGGTAGGACTCATACTTATCATACTCCTGCATCCGATTTCTTAGGCTTTTCATTTCTCGGTCGCAGTTTAGTCGCACTACCTCGCCGTAGATTTCATAGAGGTTGCCCAGTGCCTTGCGAAATCCACGCCGAAAATCCAACCCCGGACCGAGCATCGCTTCTCTTATCGCGTCGACATCATACCTGTTGAAGGCCTCGACCAAGGCGTCGCAAAGTGGAACTGCAGCATCAATCCATCCCAATAGCTCCTCTACGGCGATACTGAGACGCTCCTTAAACTCCCGCTTGTCTATCTGAGGGAATCTTGAAACTGTGTCAGGGGTCAGGTAAGGCACCAGCTTATAGAACACATGGTCGCAAAGCATATTAATCGTGCCTAGAAGTCGATCCGCATTGTTGCATTCAATGTAGTCACGAAAAGGGTCTACGCTAACCGCCTGGGTAACCGCACTGCCCACGGACTCCGCCGCGTTGGAACGTTCTTGGGCGGCACTCGACTTGTGAACATCAAGGGACTGATTATTAAACGTGTCGAGCCCGGCTTCTGCCAGCTCTGCATGAATTTGACTCTGAACCAGGATCCTTTCGGTGGACCTGGCAAACGCACTGCGATACATCATGAAACAAACAACAAATAAAAGCGTGTGCATCCTAGCACAAACGCAAGCGCTTATAAAATGCGCGCCCTGAAATCCCGGCTCACTACTAAATGGCCCCTATCACGAATATTTCACCAAGTTTCCGGTGGCGATGTTAATTGTTAGGCGCAAAGACAAGAGTCGAATGATTGCTTGTACGACTTCCGCGGACAAGCTCCCATAACCAGTTTGCGTTTTCGTTAGAGAATATCTTCTTTCGTGTTGGGGATCTCCGTGTTAGGGTACCCTTTTATCAGGGTATTTTCGTATTAGGTTATGCTGCAAGGTGCAGGGGTTGCTAAGGGGTTGCCACAACAAGAAACATTCACCCAACCTGTAGCCACTCCCGAATTCGCCCATGATCTCTCTACCGCTGCCTCTTCCCAGAAGAACCGCCAGGATTTTGCTGTAATCAAGCATCCCGAACAGCTCTTAGGCGCGTTCCGCCAACGAATAGAAACCAAACCCGAAACGCCTCTGGGCTTAATTCAAACCATCCATATGGACACGCTGCTTAGCGCCGCGGGAGATGCGGCTCCGGTTTACCGCGGCCAGGTCCATCCTGAAATCATGCGTTTTGCGCGGCAGATCAGAAACAAAGGCGCGACCGCTCTTTATCCGATCGGCACTTTTGAGTCTGGAGCGTATTCAGAGTTGATGATTTCGTATTTTGCCGCAACTTGGCCGCAACCCGGGCCGAAGGACCCGAATTGGCGACCCTGGGTAGGCGCTTCGGTTTTTTCAATCGATAACTACGCTCCTAATTTGAGGATTGGCGGCAGAGAGAGTTTGAAAATTTTAGTTCAAGCGCTGGAGAGCCAGACCAATCTTACGGTGCTGCCGTGCCTAGTTACCAACACCATCGGGATCGGGGGTCTGCTGGCGCGCAGCGGTCTCGATTATATCAGCGACTACCCTAGAGAGATGCGCCACTCCGACGAGGTAAAATTCTTTAGCGACCTTTGCAAAAATACGGAAAGGCACGGGGCAAAACAGATCTGGAAAAATCACTTGACGCGGGGTTCAAACAGCAGCAGCCCCGGAGAGCATAATCTTGAGATTATTGAGTTCAGAGTGCCGGGGCAACATAACCGGATGCACCGCTTGTTTCATTATGATTATCAGGGAACGCACGGCCATAAGCATAAGGTTTTTTCCGTTTTTGACCCCACCGCCGGATTTTTACCCTTCTGTTGGATTATTGACCAGCCACCAGGAAGCGATCAGGCTAAGCTGCACCTCAAAAAACTCGGCAGCCAAAGCCCCAACAATCCTTACGTTAATCCCAAAGATGTATGGGGCGACACTTTACAGCTTAAAGTGTCTGGAGCATCCGCGGAGGATCGCGCTAAAACCATCGCCTGGTTGGCGCAACAATACGGCAACGCGGTGGGCGGAATCTTTAAGTACGCGCGCGCGGACATGGCGCACTTGCCAGACGGACAATTTTGGAAGGACTTTCAACGGTGCTTGGCTAACGCCACGCGCCCGCATAAGCATCCTAGCTTTATCGCCGAGGCATACTGCGGGACGCATGGGCACTTGGCCGAAGCCGGATTGAATCCATACGCCAAGTACATCTTAGATTGGCTCGCCAACAGAGAAAGCGAAGTGGTGCATGATTACTTATTTTCATCGGGAGGCGCCATATTTCTGCGTCACTGTGTGGGCTTCACCGCCAATCATGACGATAAAGCCTGCGGCAGCCGACCAAAACAAGTCGCAGACTTTGCGGCGATGCTGGCCATGCCCTTTGGCAAAATTTTAGTAGCCCAGGGGCAGCTAGACGGCATTTCAGAATTTCGCTTCAGCGCTGATATGCATGCCCCGCACCATGATTTTAAAGAGCTTTTCGTACAGCCGCGCTGGAATTCCAGAAAACAAGATAGAAACAACGTGGACCGCTTCTCCACATGCATGAGGCGCTTAGGCCGATTGGCAGAGTTGCCGGTCTTTAGAAATCCGCGCTCGGCCACATATCCGGCGGTATTTGAAGCATTTCAAGACCAGCACACCAAACAACTCCCAGGGGTACTTCATTTTACTCGCCTATACACTGCCCCATGCGGACGCACTGACCGAGCCATACTAATCGCCGATTATTATCCAGGCATGAGGAAAGAACCCTTAGTGTTGCTAATCAGAGAATCCTTTCACCTACCATCCGATCTAGACCTTAACCGCTATGCTCTAGTCAGCCTGTTAAACGGCCGAGTTTATGAAGCCACAGAGCGGCATCGCCTAGAACTAGAACACTCCGGCGCAGCCTTTGACACCGAAGTCACCTTGCTGATGCTAGTCCCACGGAAAAAGGCGGACCAACTACTACTAACCGGCGGAACCGGCAGAACCGGCGGAACCGGCAGAACCGGCAGATCATTCTGAATTTAACGCGACGAACGCGACAACCCCAAGCGCTCTCCCTTGCAACCGCACCTCATTTACTTTCTCCAGAGAAAGTAAACACCAAAATACCAAATACCGCCACCTACTCTACACGCGCCGACCCAATCAAACCGCGCCCCTCGGCCGCCCGGCCCGCCGCGCCCCTCGGCCGAGTACCCCAGCCACACGGCCTATCACGATTCGCACCACCCCTCACAGCCGCGCCCTCAATTTATTTTTTACTTTCTCCGGAGAAAGTAAATACTCCAAAAACCACCATCCACTCTACACGCACCGCCCCGGTCGTACCGCTCGACCCCCTTTACCACCGCGCCAAATCACTTTCTCCAGAGAAAGTAAATACCAAAAACCACCATCCGCTCCACACGCACCGCCCCGGTCGTACCGCTCGACCCCCTTTACCACCGCGCCAAATCACTTTCTCCAGAGA
>JAAYZI010000040.1 GCA_012514925.1 Deltaproteobacteria bacterium
GACCTGATTCTCTTTGCGCGGCTTGCTCTGGATAACGTACCAGGCGTGGGCGCTCATTAAGTTCCCCCTACGCGGGCGATGCGCTTGACTCTCCGGACAACCTCTGTTTGCCCCACAGCGTAACGCTGAAGACGAGCCTGCCCTTGTGGTTTCAAACTGAGCGGTAATGACGTGCGTGGTGATGATTTCCCCTACACGGCTGACATGCGCACTTCCCCGTTTGCAGAACCGTGTAGCCCTTCCCACTTACAACCCGGAGATTACTGCACACGGAGTCATCTGTCAATGTACCACCAAACCGCAGCGTATCCTATTTTCTCTCAGATGCCACAATTAGGCTGTGAAGTTTTTATGAATAATGTGCAGTGGATCTGTGGGTAGCTGATGGCAAGTGTGCAATCACCGTTTTTCCGTGGAAGATCGTTCGATTCTCTGATAAACGAACCATTCGGTCGGCGGATCGCCCAAGACGTCAACCACTTCATAATTCTCTGCGAGATAATCCGCAAACGAGCGCCATTGTCTAGATGCATCCTCTATGTCATCGGAGGTTTGCGAAATCAGCGAGGCAATCGACGGAGCATCTACATAAAGGGTGTTTACAGTACTAGCTGCATCAAATATCAGAGCTGGAGCATTCTGCCGAACATCAGAAACGAATTCCTCGACATCCTCTGCGCCATCAAATAAAGGATATTGATATGTGAACCTTGAGGGTGAGCGCCGCCCTGAAGCGAAGTTAACCCCCGTCTCTGCTCCCCACATAAGGACAGAGTCCTCGGGCGAAGTTCCTTGTTTTATGTATTCGATACTACGTTGTCCCAAGTCTCTCCACGCATCGCCAAATTCGACGCGTGCGTAGATGTGAAAGCCTATTGGAAGCAAAAAGCAAAACGACAACAACACCAGTATGAGACTGACCACTCTCGATCGGAAAATATTCTCCTTGCAAATCTTAATGAGAAAAAAACCGAACAGCGCTACGAAAATCGCGAGCGTAGGTAGCCACGCAATGTAATAATGAAGGTAGCCTCTACCAGATACAACAGAAAGACCTGCCTCGATCGGAAAAGCCAGGAGCCCTAACAGAACAAGACTGATTTGAGAGCGTTCAAGATTCTGTCTTTTAGTGGTTACATAAACGCCTCCCACAAGGCACATGGGAAGCGCAATATACAGCAGCCCATTTGCCGTAAAAAGCTTCCAGGCTATATAAAGACAGTCTTGAATACTAAAAAGGCCTGCTCGAATATACGTGAAGTTATATTGAATTACAGCGTCAAAGAACTCGGTGAAGGCACCGAAATACGAAAAGAAAAGCGATACAAAGAGCAGAATGGAGATCCCTACAGAGAGTGCTAGCATTCCGTAGGAGAGCAGTTTTTTCCAGTTGCGCATCCGGATCGCCAGGACGACGATCGAAGCAACAGATAATCCAACCAGGTTTGGCCTTAAAAGAAGGCAAGCTATTGCGCTGAAACCGAATATCGCTGCCCAATAGCGGGCAGTTTCCCGTTTCAGGAGTTGGAGACACGACAAGATAATCAAGAACTGGAATGGCAGAGCATACTCTTCGGTGTAATTTCCGGTATCCAACAGCAGCGGAAGAGTACCTAGCCAGCTCGTGGTTCCAAACACGCCGGGAATTGTCCCAAGAATCTTTCCAAGAACGTGGAAACTGAGCATTGTTGCTAGGAAAAGGCTAGCGCACTCTACGAGCCACACGCCCCACCGAGACCCGCCGCCAATCAGAAGTCCCAGCGCATTCAGATAGAAAATGCCCGGCGGTTTGTGATCCCAAAAATCGCGGTACGGAATTTCTCCCTCTAGAATCTGCTGCCCCGCATAAAGAAACACGCCGGAGTCCCGGTTGGGCAGCTTGTGCCACGATGGAATACTTGGCAACAGCACAGCCACCACAACGAGTAAAAGAAGCAGATATATCAGGTAAGATTTCCGCCTGTCGTTCATACCCATTGATGAGTAGCTCTCGATTGGACGAAAACAGTCAGCGCTTGACGCGGCGATAATAGCCGCCGGAGCAATATCTACATCGAGCAGTATTCAGCAGCAGCCCTCGGCCAAGTAGTGTAGGCGATTACAGCTTTCATAGGAAATTGTCGGACGGTCACGGAGCCGTGAGCAGCAGGAGAGAATTTGGGGTGCCAGGGGACACTACGGCACTAAATCCCACCGTGGGAGCGATCCGGTGCTGGCCGATCCCCCTGCCCTTGCAGGATGCTTGGCGTCAGGTCAAGAGGAACACGATTGCGACTGTGACAATCGTAAGCACAACTGCGGTGAGCGCCGTTACGAGGATAATCCAAACCGGACTC
>JAAYZI010000041.1 GCA_012514925.1 Deltaproteobacteria bacterium
GGCCGTGAGCATTGAAGTTATGACATACGACCAGGCAATCAAAGCCGGAGCGCTGGCGTTTTTCGGTGAACGCTACCCTGAAAAGGTTAAGGTTTATACAATCGATGGCTTTTCCAAGGAGATTTGCGCCGGCCCACATGTGGAAAAAACCGGCCGTCTTGGAACGTTTACCATTACACGCGAAGAAGCAAGCAGCGCCGGAGTGCGGCGTATTTATGCCAAACTAAGTTAGCTAAGTTGTTTTAACTCTTCTAAGACTTGAAGGAGTTTTTCTCGCTTTTCTTGCTCAGCTTGCAGGCGCGCGCGTTCTGCCTCTTGGATATGCTTAGGTGCGCGAGATGCAAACTCTGGATTCTCCAGCCGTTGCTGCAACGAAGCGATACTTTCATTGATCTTCTTAAGAGCGTTCTGATTCCTACTGGTTTCTGCTCCGATATCAAGGTGCTCAGCTAAATTTACAAAAAGCTCGCACCCTTCTAACACCAGGGCCGCCATTTTTACGGGCTTCTCAATGCAAAATTCAAGCGATTTAAGACGCGCTTGAGAAAGTAACAGGCTTTTCCCCTGTTCGATTACCTCCTTTATCTCTTCAGCTTGAGTGCGCGCCAATACCGCCAGTTCAGCTCCAGCCGCGATTCCAGAAGATGCGCGCAGATTTCGAATAGCGCGGACCATTTCTTGCAGCAGTGCAAAATCCTTCGCAAGTTTTGCACTGTAACGCCCTTCATCTTTTGGATAGGGGGCTAAGGCGCACACTCGCGCATCGGTCAGGTCCTTCGGTAAGTGCTTAATTAACCCTGATGTGCTTAGACTCTTATGCAAATGCTGCCAAAGCTCTTCCGTAATAAACGGCATGATCGGATGATAGAGTCGAAGCAACCCACACAGCACTTCAGCTTCGGCATGTTGGGCGCGCTTTTTCTGAGCTGCATCAGCGCCCCGCAAGCGTGGCTTAACCAACTCAATGTACCAATCACAAAAATCATCCCAAAAAAATTGCTGAAGTGCTTGCAGCGCCTCGCTAAACAGAAAAGCCTCAAACGATTCTCTCACTTTTTTGGTGCATGCATCGAGCTGTCCGAGAATCCATAAGTCTTCAAGAGCTGGCTCAGCCTCGGGCGCATCACTCTTTACATCTTCAAGCCCTGAAATCACAAATTTGCAAGCATTCCAGAGTTTGGTCATAAAACGCTGGCCTACCTCTTCAAACTTCTCCAAGCTAATCTGCACTTGTTGCGCCTGAGAGTTCAATGAAAGCAGGGTCAATCGCAGTGCATCCGCTCCAGCCGGTTTAAACCCTTGCGGGAACGTACTTCTTAATCGCTCCAAAGTCTCCTGCATATTAGCCGGCCTGGCCTCCAACACCGGTTCCTCCAACTGCGCCACCGTAGCTCCGTCGATGACGTGCACCGGATCGATACCGTTACCTTTAGACTTAGACATCGTTTCACCGTTGGCGTCACAGATGACGGCATTGTAGTAGACCTTACGAAAAGGTAGCTCTCCCAAAAAATAAACGCCGGTCATAACCATTCTGGCGACCCAGAAATAGATGATGTCTTTAGCGGTAACGAGTAGTGAAGTAGGGTAGTAGCGCTCCAAATCAACGCTCTTTTCCGGCCAACCGAGAGTGGAATAAGGCCACAGTGCGGAGCTAAACCAGGTATCCAAAACGTCTTCGTCTTGGCGCCACTATTGAGGTGCGGCTTTTACGCGTGGTGGTGTTTCGACATCCACCAGAATCTCTCCGCTTTCAATGTGGTGCCAAGCTGGAATGCGGTGCCCCCACCAAATCTGGCGGGAGATACACCAATCGCGGGTGTTTACCAACCACTGGCGAAAAACAGCTCCCCAGCGCTCGGGATACATGCCAATACCGGTGCGATCCATGAGATCTAGCGCCTGCTTGGCCAGTGGCTGCATACGCATAAACCACTGGTCACTTAAGCGGTATTCAATAATGACTTTTGATCTCTGGGCGCGACCGACCGGCACAGGCTGGTCCTCCACTTTTTCCAACAGCCCCAGCGCATTAAGCTCCTGCACCACTTGGTCGCGGCAAACAAAGCGGTCCAGCCCGTGATACTTGGCGGGGGCTTGGTCACCGATGGTGGCATCCTCGTTCATGACATTTATCTGAGGTAGCCCATGACGCAGTCCGATCTGAAAATCATTGGGGTCATGCGCCGGCGTTACTTTCAGGCAACCGGTGCCATACTCTGGGTCCACATAATCATCGCCGATTATTGGAATTTCGCGATCACTAAGGGGTAGACGCAGCATTTTTCCAATCAAATGCGCGTAACGCTTGTCTTTCGGATTAACCGCCACGGCCGAATCTCCCAGCATCGTCTCTGGCCGGGTGGTGGCGACAGTCACATGCCCGCTGCCATCCGAAAGCTTGTAACGAATATACCAAAGATGACCTGGCTCCCCACCCTCAGCGGTAATCACCTCTTCGTCCGAGATAGCAGTACGGTCCAGGGGGCACCAGTTTACAATATATTTGCCGCGGTAAATAAGACCATCATCATAGAGTCTTTTAAAGGCAACCAGCACCGCAAGTGAAAACCGTTCATCCATGGTGAAACGGGTGCGTGTCCAGTCACATGAGCAACCCAAACGTTTTAGCTGCAATAAGATCTGGTCGCCGTATTTTTCTCTCCATTCCCAGATTTTTGCGATCATGCCCTCCCGGCCAAGGTCTCTGTAATTGATGCCTTGTGCATCCAGCTGTTTTTTCATGACGCTTTGCGTGGAGATGCCGGCGTGATCTGTGCCCGGCAGCCACAGGCAATCATAACCATCCATGCGTTTAAAGCGGATTACGGCGTCTTGTACAATGTTGTTTAGGGCATGCCCCATATGTAGCCGCCCGGTGACATTCGGAGGTGGAATCACCACACTAAAGGGAGGTTTGGAACTCTCCGGATGAGCGGTGAAGACACCGTTTCGCTCCCAAAAGTCATAGATCTTTGGATCGGCTTGATCAGATTGATAGAACTTACTCTCTAAGCTTAAGGAAGGTGAATAAGTAGCCATATAACCCCTTGATAGTACCAAGGAACGTTAAGATACAATGTCCTTTAGAGGCATGTCAATTTGGCCCGGATTTGGGTTAGGGCTAGTTGGCTGCACGGCTGCTAGAGCGGCTGTTCCACCAGAAATGAAGAATTGCCACTAAAGTAAGGAGGGGCATTCCCAGTTCCAACACCTCTTCCACAATCGCAAACGTAATTGGAAGTGAGCGTTCATGCCATAACCCGAAATCGCTCAGAGTGCCGTGCAGCCGGTCGATACCCTTACTAAGTAGGCCTAACCCAAACACGGCTGCTACAGCCAGTGCAGGACCTTCTTTCCGTTTTAAACCCTGCCACCAGCGTGGAAGCGCTGCCCGAAAAAAACACCAAACCGCGTAGGTAAGAAGCGCAATAATTGCAAGCCCCAGCAGGCGCTGTTCCCACGGAACCTGTCCCTTAAAATAAAAGCGTGAAGATAGCAGGCTTTGACCTGTAAAAATCCGATGATAATCCATCTCCCGTAGTGCGCAGCAAACCAGCAGCAAAACCGCCCACATGCCCGGTCTCCATGCGCTTTGCCAAACGTAAACTGCCATCAGCCCCGCCGCTGCAAACCAAGAGATCGTGGAAAGCTGTTCAATCATCCCTTCTTCTGAAGTTTGCAGCTCCGAAATTTCAGGTGGCACCATATGAAGCCAAAGTATTAAAGCTGCCAGTAATGTAAAAATCGCAAGGTATAAAATCCTAAACATGTGGTTTCACGTTGGTGCAGTTAAATACGCCGGTAACAGATTGTAATCCCCCAAACTTAATATTCATGTAAGCGGTACTGTAACCGCCCACATGAATATTACTTTCTCTGGAGAAAGTGAAATTATTCCGCGCCGCCCAGGCTTAAAA
>JAAYZI010000042.1 GCA_012514925.1 Deltaproteobacteria bacterium
TGAACCGGCTGCTAATGATCGGATGCTGAGATTACCGCAGTTGCTGGTAGATGGGATTCATTATGATTGGAACAATAACTTGCTAGAGATCGCTTCCGTTGCCACGGAGGGAGGAGATGTAAAGTTGCTCGTAACGCCGGATGGTAAGTTAAACATACCCACTGTGATAGAACGTGTGATGACAGCACCCGCTGGTTCAAGTCAGCAGTCTGCTCCTTCTAACGCTCCGGCCTTACCCGGCGAGCCATTCAAGCTGCATGTCCATTCACTGGCTTTACGTGACTACGCCTTATCGTTTGAGAACAAGGTCGACACGTCGCCGGGAATATGGGAGCTGGAGAAGGTCAATATCGAGGTAAAGCAGTTTCGCTTAGGAAAGGGTAACCGCTCGTCGGTATTAATCTCGTTTCTAGGTAAACAGGGAGGGAAGATCGGTATTCAAGGGGATTTAAGTGTGTTTCCATTAGCGGTTGCTTTTAAAGCCGATGTTAGGGAGCTTCCTTTAAAGCTTTCAAATCCAGCCTTGAAAGACGCTAATTTGCATTTCGATGATGGAAGCCTCACTTCAAATTTGGATGTGCGCCTGTCACTTCAAGAAAAGTTCAACTGGAGAGTGTCGGGTGATATTACTCTCAATCAACCGACTCTTCTGGCGGAGGATCTCCCGCAGCCGTTGTTTGCGGCTCAGGAAGTGGCGCTGCGCTCGGCGCTTTTGGAAGGCGAGCCACTTGAGGTAAGTGCCGAGGAACTCTCTTTTCAGAAACCTGCGGTGTATTATCAGTTGAAAGCCAACCCATCAGACCAGGCGCAGCAAAACACGGAAGAAACCGAAGGTCAGAGCGCCGAACCGAAAGTTTCTGTGGGAGTTGTTAGGGTCCAAGACGGCGATATTTCGATTGTTGATTTGTTTAGCCGTCCGTCAACCAAGTTGGCTGCTTCTGATTTGGCGGTGGAGATGAAGAACTTTGCGCTGGTCGGAGCAGACTCAGTCCAACTTAATTCGCAGGGTAAGATTTTCGGGGATGGGACAGTGAAAATTGAGGCTGATTATATTCCTGACCGGTTTCCTGAAAATGTTGTGGCAGATTTGAAGATTGAACGGATGCCGCTTGCTAATTTGTCACATTACGCCGCCAGATTCCTCGGAAGAAGTATCAAAGCAGGGAGGATAAGCGTCGATCTTTCGGCTAAGGCAACGCGGGGATTGCTTAAGGCAGAGAACAAAATCGTACTGCACCACCTCACCTTAGGAAAGTTGGTGCCGAGCAAGGATGCCATCGATATTCCGCTTGGTGTGGTGATACCGCTGCTGCGAGATAGTAACGGTAATATAACGTTGGACGTGCCGATCTCTGGTAACACCACTAATCCGTCTTTTGATTATATGGGCCAGTTGGGCACGACCCTGCGTGATAACTTGGTTCATCTGGCGGCATCACCGCTTACCATGTTGAGCACGTTGTACAATTGGAGTGGGGGTTCGCTGCAAGAGATTCTCTTTAAGGACTCAAGCGCGATACTCCCTGAGCAGGAGATAGAAAAGCTGCAAGTGTTGGCTAAAGCCATGCTGGATAGACCCGCTTTGGAGTTGGCAATACATGGGGCTTCTTCGCCAGATGAGCTGGAAGGTAAGGGATCTCCTGCTGAGATCGAGGCTTTGGCTGATGATCGTGCCATGCAAATAAAGCAAGCGCTTGAGGCCGCGGGGGTGCCAGCAGGTCGGTTGTTTCTTTCAGAAGCTGTTACGAATAAGAATATTAAGAACGACCAGGTCGCTTCAGAGTTAAAACTTATATTTTCTGATTAGCTGTACGCTAACCAAGTTCCCAGAAACTTGCCTACCGTTGACGGTGGCTTTGTCCTTATTTATTCTGAAGGTATGGCACAAAAAGACAGAGTACGCTGTTGGTGGTGCGGCAACGAACCGCTTTATGTTGCGTATCACGATAACGAGTGGGGAGAGCCGGTGCACGATGACCGGGTTCATTTTGAGTTCCTGATTTTGGAGGGGGCTCAGGCAGGGCTGAGTTGGAGCACGATCCTGAAACGACGTGAAGGTTATCGCAAAGCATTCGCCGGGTTCGACCCGCTGCGAGTAGCGCGTTTTTCGGACAAGCGCGTAGAGAAGTTGCTTCAAGATGAAGGCATAATTAGAAACCGTCTTAAGATTAAAAGTGCCATCAATAATGCTCGCCGTTTTCTGGAGGTGCAGCGGGAGTTCGGTAGTTTTGATCGGTATATATGGGGATTTACCGGAGGTAAGACCTTGCGCGCAGCGGGCCGGATCACGTGCGAGACGATGCGGGCGACCTCTCCGGAATCAGATGCTCTGTCGAAGGATCTAAAGAAACGTGGATTCAGTTTTGTAGGCTCCACAATTATGTACGCTTATATGCAGGCCTGCGGCCTTGTAAATGATCACGAGGATCGCTGCTTTAAGGCGCCTAAATTGGCGCGGTCTCGTAAGGAGAAAGGTATCTAATCAGGATATTTGCTGCGCATCTCCTTTTGGAACAGGCAGGAGAAGATCTCTTTACCAACTGGACGGTGCCCACTTGGCGCGCGCACCGAGTAAAATCCAGACGAAGACGGGCGCTCCAATTAGGGCTGTTACCACTCCGACAGGGATCTCGACGGGAGGCATTAAACTGCGCGCGACGGTATCACAGATTAATAAAAAGACGCCGCCTCCAAGGAAAGCAGCGGGGATAAGGCGGCGGTGAGTGGGCCCGATCAGAGCCCGGCAGAGGTAGGGCACCACCACTCCGATAAAGCCGATCACCCCGCACAGTGATACTACCGCCGCCACCATCAGTGATACTGTAAGATAAAGTGTCAGTCGCACGCGTCGTAGTGCCACCCCGCGCGTGAGTGCAAGTTCGTCACCTAGCGTCATCAAATCCAGCTCGGGCGCAAGCCACAGGGCACCCAGGCAGCCCACTGCCACAAAAGGCAGAAGTAGCAGGAGCGAACTGTAGCCGACCATATCCAGACGCCCCATCAACCAGTGTGTGATCTGGTATAGCTCCGTAAAATCGCTGAGATATTGTACAAACAGGGTTAGGCTTGAGAAGAAAAAGCTCAAAACCACGCCCGCTAAAAGGAGCGAGATCTGTTCACCGGGTCTGCCGCCCCCGCCTAAAAAATATACTAGAACGATTGTGGCAAGAGCGCCGGTAAATGCCCAGAGCATGCTGCTTGGAAGCCCCAGTAGTGCTCCCGCCAAACCGAACTTCAGCGCTAAGGAGGCGCCAAGGGCCGCGCCGCTGGATACGCCCAGCGTAAAAGGAGCAGCTAAAACGTTTCTAAAGAGGGCTTGAAAAACGACGCCTCCTACCGCCAGGCTCGCCCCGACTAGATAGGCCGTAAGCGTGCGCGGCAGGCGCAGATCCCAAAAGATGTATGTCGAAAGGGGATCGCTAAACGAGAGCAGACCAGCGAAGTTGAGCTTGATCATTCCCAAAAGGGGACAACCTACTAGTGCCGCGAATGAGATCATTCCCAGCCACAGAAAAGGTTTTCTAGCCGTTTTCTTTAACTCGGATGTTTCCATACCTTCCTCATGCGCCGTTTTAGCCCGGCAGAATCATTCTTAGTCCGCGTTGTGGGTGCTCGACTAAACAGAATTCCTTATCGAAGACACGGGTCAGAATTTCGCTCTGCATAAATTGAGAGGTCTCGCCGTTATAAATCAAGCGGCCCGCTTTCAGAGCGAGAATCGAATCAGCCATGCAGGCGGCGGTGTTAATGTCGTGAGTGGCGCTTAGTAGAGTTAGACCTTCATTCTGTTTTAGATGCTTGAATAGGTTCAACATCAGATCTTGATGTTTGGGATCCATTCCGGTAAGTGGCTCGTCCAGAAGCATTAAGCGTGTTTCCTGCGCGATCGCCGCGGCGATTAGCACTCGCTGCTTTTCGCCACCGCTTAGCTCCGTCAGTATGCGCTGCGCCAGTTGCGCAGTTTGGGTAAGCTCCAGAGCCATTTTTACTCTTTTGGGTGAGGAGTGGTGTTTTGGGGATAGATAAGGGTAGCGCCCCATGCTCACGAATTCTACGACGCTAAATGGAAAAGTGGGATGAAAATGTTGCGGCAAGTAGGTTACGAGCCGCGCAAGTTCAAAAGGGGAGTAGCTGCAGAGGGGCTTGTTAACCAATTCAATGCTGCCTTGTGACGAGAGAAATACCCGCGCCAGGCAGCGCAACAACGTGGTTTTTCCTGCGCCGTTGTGTCCGACCACTGCAGTATGACTGCCAGGTTTAAGTTCAAAGCTAAGGTCACTCAGCACCTCAGCGTTCTGGAAGCTATAGCTTAAATGTTTAACTGTCATTAAAGCCATGTTCATGTTTGTGTCTCGGGATGAATCGCCTTTAGTAATTCCTCAAGCAGCAGCACAAAGCGTGGTCCGGGCACATCACTCCAGCTTCCGGTTATAACATGCACATGGCCCTGTTTCAGCGCGGCGATGTGCGGTAGCTCCTGCCAGAGCTGGATAATCTCAGCCTTGTTCCAGCCGTGTCTATCAAGATGGGGGATAATTTCAATGATTACCTCCGGATTAAGCGCCAGCAGCCCTTCTATTGAGATTTGCGCGGCGTTTGCGGTTTTGTTCTTAAAGACATTGCGGCCGCCTGCAATTTCCACAAGTTCGGAGTAATAGCCATCAGTTCCAGAGATGTATACCGAGGCAAGGGCGTGTGCGGTGCTACTGCGTCCGACTACAATCAGGGTGCGCCGCTTTGGGAGCAGGTGCGCCTTTTCACGTACGGTCTCAACTTTGCTTTGCAGGGCGGTTTTGAGGATCTGGGCTTGGGCGCTGACGCCACAAAATTCTTCCAGGCGGGAGATGGAGTCCATAATCCCTGAAACGCTACGGTGATTTAGAGTCAGGGTGCGTAGCCCAAGCCGCTTGAGAAAGGCGTGAGTGCGCATGTCCTCTGAGAGAATTACTACACTTGTAGGTGCAAGGCTAATCAGCGCTTCATAATTTACATCAAAAAATCCTCCTACTTTGGGTTTGGTACGAGCAGCTTCAGGATAAAGGCAGTAACGAGTTACTCCGACGACTTGACCTCCCAGACCTAGAGCGAAAAGAGTCTCTGTTAGGCTTGGCGAAAGTGAAACCAGCCGTTTACAGGCCGGTGTGATTTTAACATTCTCTGCCGTGGCCGGGCCTTGCGCACACAAACATAGCCACAAAAACAATATGGGTCCGCAGCTAAGACCGCGTAAAATGTGACTCGTCATAAATTCTCAGTAACTGTGAACGGATACCTGATACAGAGGGTATGAAAGCAGTAATCTTATACGGATACAAGTGTATGGCAACCGTTCACTCATGGAATTGATTACACAAAAATTAGCCGCCCCCTGATCGGAGGCAGCTGATTTTGTGAATGGATAGTGTTTCCACCCCTAAGAAGGGTCCCTGAGGGGACTTTCTCTGGAGATGGTGAAATTTTACTGCCCAGGCTGAAAACGAAAATTGTGTGATCAATTCCACGCGTGAACGGTACTGTATCCGTTTACATGAATATTACTTTCTCCGGAGAAAGTGAAATTTTACCGCCCAGGCTAAAAACGAAATTGCATAATCAATTTCACGCGTGAATGGTTACTGGATACAGGTGTATGGTTCGAAGCAGCAGAAGCCTAGTGAAATATCCGAGTTAGCGACCGATTTTTTTTATTCTTTTTTGAAGTGCACTGCCGATATTTCCGGCTTGATCTATATCTCGAACATAAAGTGTAAATCTTTTGCCGATTTTAATCCTCTTCCAACCGCGCAGATTTCTTAGTCTGGTTACTCCATTTTTACAGGGAGTCCACCGACCTTTTATTACAGCGCAGTGTGGGTTTGAGGTTTCATCATTTGAGAATCGGATTATTTTGCGGCCTCTGGCTTTCTTGCCCGATCTAGGAGAGAAGATTGAGATTGAGGGTGAGCGGAGGTCTGGCTGGGGAGGATCTGTGGATTTATCAACGGCTTCGCAATCAGGTCTAGTTCCGGGGAGGCCGCTGCACTTGCCAGGTTGATCCATCTCGACTGCTTTAAGCGCTTTTGTCACCTGTTTACAGGTATGGCTATTTACTCCGTAGAGGTCCCCGCACGCTGTTACCAGAGCGCCATAGGCGTGATTGAAATTGGAGGTCGGTAAGAGGTAGCCGTTTGTGAGGGTATAGAAAAAAATCGCCTCTTGCTTGGTTCTGCCTATGGCCTCAATGTTGCAGCCGTTAAACTGACCACCCATGGCCATTAAGTAGGCGGCATAAGAAGGAATGCTCATGTTATGGTGCACGCCGCCAAAGTCTTCTGAATCATTGCACCAAACTAAATCGCTGTGAAACCTGTCGGGCATATAGCCTAAGCGGTTTTTGTAAGCGGTTGGGTTGCTTAGATTCCTGAGTGCCCTTCCAGGCAACTGCGCTGCTAGACGTGTCTGATCTCCAATAAGCCAATTATTACTGCCGGCATAATTTTTAATCGCGATCGCAAAAATGTCCGAGAATGCTTCATTCAAAGCTCCTGATTCTCCTTGGTACTTGAGTCCGGAAGGAAATCCATAGGAGTCAGAAATGGCATAATGGTTTAGTGCGTGTGTGTATTCATGACCTACGATATCGAGCGCTACAATTTCAGTGCAAAACCATAAGGCTCCGTGACCGTCAAAAAATGCGGTTGGGCAAAGTTTCGAATAGTCATGGCTGGAATAGTAGTTCAAGTAGGTTACGGCGGAAGTGGTATTTGCTGGGAAATCCACGTCGCCGACTATGCCTATGCCTCCCTGTGGATTGCAGCCTTTGCGGCCGAATGTGTACTTAAAATAGTTGTATGTTTTGCCCAGCATGTCATAAACCAGGTTGGTTTGGTTTGAGCCGCTAGCTTTGTCGATTTTGGGGTGCAGAGGTCTTAATGGCTTGCCTTCTGAGCGCCCTAACACAATTGGTTTTGAATAGACGGTGGTAGATTTATCGAGATAGCAGTATTGACCGGTGTCTGTGCCGCAATCCCAGACTCGGCGTTTAAGATTTTGCGCACCGCTTAGCTCCTGCACAACTCGGCCGCGTTTGGCATCGATGTAATAGTACATATTTTCGGGGGAGCGTCTGCGAAAGATTTGCACCTCCCAAACCAAGAAATTGCGGGTTGAGGCTTGGTGCAGCAAGCTCCCTTGGTTGAATACATATAGTAGTGGTCTGCGGGCTTGAACTCCTGTGCTATGATACTTTTGGTGCCAGCGAATTTTTGCCAAGCGCAGCGCCTTTTTAGGGGTGATGCGTGGCCGTGGGTTTAGGGAGATTTTTTGGAGTATTTTGCCACTGGCTGAGCTGACATTTAGATCAGGGTGGAGGTGCACGGTTACGCCGCTTCCGAAGATCGGAACGTCTGAGTAGGTTTGGTTGTAGCGCAGATGCAACATGCCGCGCCTGTCTCGTTTGCCTCCTCGCGGCGTTAGTTTTTGGTAGGGACCGGGTGCTCCAAGTTCCGCTGCATGTTTATCTAAAAAAATTTGCGCTTGAGAAAAAGGCGAAGTTTGTGTGGGAACAGCCGTTGAGTCGTTGCGGGTTAGAACGTTCTGGATTGCAATGACCTCGTTTGTCTTGGGGCTGCGAATTTGTTTAAATTGATCTGCGTTTGCGGAAGTGGCAATTGTGGATGCCACCGTAGATGCCATAAAGGTAGCGATTACATAGAATGCGGCGCTGCCACTGAAAATCTGCCTCAACCGAAAGATGATTCCGCTCATAAGCTATGATCTCGACATAGACTGAGGTTTGCTTTAGGTGAGTGGAAAGAAATTATTATCAATAAATATAGATAATTGCAGATCCACGTCTTAAGTGGTAGCCTGGCGGCTTGCCATAAATAAACAATGTTTGATTAATTTCAGTGGGTTGCAAAAAAAACAGCAAGAAAAATGAGACCCTGACCGATTAGTAAGGGGAGAGGGAGGCGAAGTATCGCAACCCTCGGCAAAATTGCCCTGGGAGGCAGGGGCTATTCAAAAGGAGGCTATTAAATGTCGCTGCAAGTAATCATTATGTCGCTTGACTTTGAGTCAGATACCCCCTCCATTACCAAGACTTTTCAGAAAGATGAGGTTATTATAGGTCGTTCTCCCGCTTGTGATATCCAGCTGGCGCAATCGGTAGTTTCCAGTCAGCACCTCAAGCTGCGTGTGAGACCTCATCCAGAAACGGGACAAGAGCAGCTTTTTGCGGTTGATTTGGGAAGCCTAAATGGCACACTAGTTGAGGAGTTTCCGCTTTCACCGTTGGTTGAACGGGAAGTCCAACCCAGCGAACGGATCTTCATAGGCAACTATTTAATAAAGCCGATGTTGACCGACGAAGTTGGTGACACTCTTGAGTCTGCAGGCGAGGATGTAGTTGGTCGGTTGGCGGATTATTCGCAAGATAAGGACGAAGCTCAAACTGCCGCGGCTGCTGAGAAGGAGGAGACTGACTTGGAAGAGGTCACCGAGTTTGACGAGCCTGTATTTGCACCTCAGCGAGAAGGGCGAATTTTAGGCCGGAAGGAAAGTGTTAAAGAGCAACCGAGTTTGGAGGATTCCTCCGATGCATTAGACCAGGAATATCAGCACGGCGATAAGGAAGCTTTACTTGAAACGCCTGAGCATGGCGATCTGCTAAAGCGTAAGTGGAAGTTCGGTGAACGCAAAGAAGCAGAAGAAAAAGAACAGGAAATAGAAGAAATGCAGGAAGAACGACAGTCAGCACTTTCAGGAACTGGACTCGAGAAAGAGTCTGATTTTAAAGCTCCGGAAAGAGGTCGAACCGATTGGTCGTCTAAGGTCACATCGCAGCACGCCGCGGCGGTTGAGGGGGAAGTGGCTGAGGATCAGGTTACTGAAATCCATTTCGATGCGGTGATGCTTTTTTCTTTAGGCGGCGTGGTAACTCATCATGGCCGACCTTTAGAGGGAGTGGAAGTGGACGGAGGCGTCTTTGGCAGCCAACAGACGGGACCGGATGGGCGCTTCTGCTTTGACGATATAGAAGAAAGCACCCCTTATGAGCTGAGGGTCAGTAAGACTGATCATGTTTTTAAAGCCGAGAACCTAAAAGGTGTGGTTCAGCAAGATATCCATTTGCAGGTGGAGGCGCAGAGACTGTTTAGTTTGAGCGGTCGGGTAGTGGTTAACGGGGACGGATTGGCCGGTGTGAAAATCGAAGCTGGGGAACTGGGAACTTCACACACTGATGAAAATGGATACTATTGCTTTGCCGGAGTGGTTGAGGGAAGTCCTTACTCTCTTAAGGCTGTAAAGAAGGACTATATATTCGAGTGTGATGATGCCGATGGAGATGTGCATGAAAATACAATTGTCAACATCAGCGCTATCCGTGTCTTTACGATTAGTGGAGTGATTAAACATCATGGCGTTCCGTTGGCTGGGGTGGAGGTCGACGGCGGGTTGATCGGACGAACCGTCACAGATGAAAACGGCCGCTACGAATTCCGTAATGTGCCGGATGGAACCAAGTATCGTTTGACCGTGCGTAAAGAGGGCTACAAATTCAGGATGAAGTAATCTAGTTGTTATCTTGTATCCGGTAACCGCTTACGCGTGGAATTGATCATGCA
>JAAYZI010000009.1 GCA_012514925.1 Deltaproteobacteria bacterium
ATCCTGTAGCGCATGCGTCAGTTCATGCACGGCTATGGGCACCTGCATCGCCCCTGGAAGCCAAGCAGCCATAACATAATGTTTTTTTTCAGAGTCGTAGTACCCGCCGATTTGACCCATGTACATCTCCAGTATGCCCTCTTTATATGCATATCCATCCGGAATAAGCCCAAACGCCTCATACACTGCGCCTTCAAGCTCCAATCGTCCGGACGGCATTTTTTCTGCGATTACCTTTAAGAGGTGCGCCTTAACCTCTTCCTGGCTTTGTAACTGGCAGCTCACCTCACGCTTAATTTTAAGACCTCTAATCCGGCTAGCTTCCTTAAGCGCCTCAGCGGCAATCCCGCAAGATGGCTGTTCCTGGGCGTATAGAGGAAAGACCAAGACAAAAAAGAATACTAGGCCGAGCCAAGACAAAAGTGTTGTTTCTAATTTTCGCAAGTAGCCTCCTTAGACACCACCGTTATAAACCTAAATTGATAGGTTGAGCAGGTACTACATTAGATGAATAACAGAACTGCTGTGTATCCGGTATCCGTTCACATGAATATTAAATTAGGTGATAATACTGCGTTACCAGTACGATTATCATGAAAAAAGTGGTATTAACCAGCAGAATCGTCATCCTCTGTAAGCTCTGCTACAAGCTCTTCCTCTATTATTTGAGCCTCTGATTTAAGGCGCGTCTGGATCCTATCCCCGATCTTCTTCCAGGTAGCCATCCAATCCACGGCTTTATCAGCATAGGCCGCCCCCTTCTGATGGAGATCTCGCAACGCCACCAAAATCGTTTGAGCTTGATCCTCGTCGAGCAAATGTATGCTATTCATCAACTCTTCCTGATACAGGGGCGGAATCGGGCTCTTAACAAGAAGTTCGATAACCTCAGCGATCTGTTTCTCAGAGGCAGGTTGTTTCAATCGGCCCTCCTACTTTAATCCTAACTCCTACCGATGGGCAGGATCCGAAACCCATTTGCCCAAGGCTTCCAGCGCTTCAGCATCCAACGCCCCTGCATCCAAGTTGGTGGAACCTTCTAACAACTCCGTTACCGGCGGAGCACTTTCAAATAGGTTACCAAGATCCATCACCGAGTCGATCCGAGGCGTCGGAGGGAGCCCTGATATGCAGCTTTCTCCGAAAATCGGCTGCCCGGCCGCGTCCAGCCCTACCATCACCTGATTACTCCCTAACGAATATGAGCCATTAAACGTTGGCCCCGTCAAACTGTCTACAGCATTCAGTGTGTAGTCAATTCCAGAGCTTATCCCATTTGATATGCTGCTTGCAGCGTCCTTAACCCCTTGAACGAAGACGTCAGAAACGGATTGCAGCGCTCCATTTACACCGTCAACCGCCCAGTCGCACAAACCGTTAAGAGTCGCTTGAGCCGTATCCACTACATAAGAAATCCCGCCTCCGACTAATGACCCGCAAGTTGACCAGGCCTTCTCCAGGGCGGCTTCCAGCGCGCCACCGGCGTATAAACATCCCAGCGCAGTTGCCATCGCAGCCTTAAATGAAGCCCGGTAAGTTCCAAATGCTGAGTGCAATTCTCGCGTAACCTCTGCTATTTCCGCTGCTGTCTCCTCAGAGGTCAACTCAGCCATAAAAACTTTCTGAAGGCGCCCTGCAATCCGATCCCGCAACTCTTCGCGCTTTTGCTCCTGCAGCTCCTTTGTGCCCTGAGAATCCCAAGAACTGCTAACAGTCCCAGCTAAAAATCCACATTTGTCCTTATAATAATTTGTCACTCGCGCCAGGATTTTATCCGCTGTTTCAAGAGCCAGATCGTTAATACGCTTCTGCTGCTGCTCGACAAATTCAGGACCTTTATCCAGAATCAGCTTTAAGTCTCTAAAGTCTTGATACTCCCTTAGGCTCACCTCAAGGCTGGCAATTTGTTTGGCGAGAGCCGAAATATCTGCGCTCTCTTCCCCTCCTGCTACCCTTAAAGTGTTCAACTCTTTTCGGAGATCCAAGTACTGCAAAAGTGATTCCTTAATCAGCGAAGACTCCGAGCTCTCTACAAAGCAACGCGCTAAAAAATCTCGGCTATTATCAGACTGATCGAGGCTGCCCGTAGCCCCCGAAACAGCTAAACCCTGCCGCAAAGCCTGGGACCAAGCAGGCACACCAAAAGTAACCGCTTGCAAGGCGGCGTTAGCCGCACCTCTTGCGGCCCAAGTGGTAACTTTAGTAGCGAACTCAACCCCTCCAGTTACAATCTGATTTGCAGCTTCAGGTAGTAAGAAAGATCCTACAAAGTGTACCGTGGCGGGAACTGTCTTACTAACCGCCCACGCCGTCGTGGCGATAGCCCCCTCCAGTGCATCAGCCACTCTGGCGCCGGTGTCTATTGCCAAAAGTGCAGGAGCTTTAGCCAAATCTAAAACGGGTTTCAATTC
>JAAYZI010000043.1 GCA_012514925.1 Deltaproteobacteria bacterium
GGGTATAAAACAGCCGCTATTATTACCAATCCGTGGATGAAACCTGAATTTGGTGTGGTGAGGGGTTTTGACTCCTACACCTATTTTGATCGTGCTCCGGCGGAGAAGGTAAATGCGGCGGCTTTTAAACTGATTCGCTCTCTTAAACAGGGGGCGCAGCCTTTTTTCCTGTACCTGCACTACATGGACCCTCACAATCCATACAAACCCCCGAAGGAATATGCCGCACGTTACGAAGGCCCGCTTAAAACAGTTGAATATCCCCCTAGGCAAGTAAAGTTTATGAGTCTGTACGATGGGGAGATTCGCTATTTTGATGATCATTTCGGTAATCTCTTATCTTTTCTAAAACAAGAAGGGATCTACCAGGATGCCCGAATCATTTTGGCTTCTGACCACGGCGAACAGTTTATGGAGCATGGCAATCAAGGCCATGGTTACCGCCTCTTTAATGAAGAACTCCGCGTACCACTAGTAATCAAGGGACCTGGTTTAAAGGGCCATATCGACCTACCCGTAAGCCTTCTAGATCTTTATCCGACTGTGTTTGATCTGGTTGGCTTTGATCCCCCCCGACCACATCAAGGTTATTCCTTAGTGAGCGAACTCGAACAAAGAGCCGAACATGGGTTACTAAGCGAAGTCCACCGTAATTTCAGCAGCAAAGCGTATCTTTCTCCGCAGGGTCATAAATTGATTTTAGACTATAACTTAAATCTCGGCTTAATCCCCGCCGCCAACCATCCTGCAGAATTGGAGACTGTAACAGAGCCCGGCGCAAAGTATGGTGAAGAACTGACTAGCTCGAATGTTTCACTTAAGAAGGAGCTTCTTTCTAACTTTAAAGATCTTTACAAGGAGACTTTGAATTTATCACTGAGTTTGGCGGGAGGTTCTAAAGACGCGGAGGTCTCTGTTTCTAAGGAGACTCTTAACGAACTAAAGTCTTTGGGCTACGTAAATTAATCCGGACACGTCACAGCGCGCAGCAGAAAGCTGCTAAGTCAGTGGCCAAGCTTCCGGTAGTAACTAAAAATCTCCTCAAATCCCTCCAAGAGGGAGTGCGTTAAAAGTGGATATCCACAGACCACGATGAAAATCAGCAGGAACGCATCCAGCAACGCTTCCGTCCACGATGAAGTCTTAAACAGACCGAGCCCATAAGATCGTCGGCTCCACGGCGCAAAAAACGGCACACCCTCATGCGTAAGTGCATCTCCCAGAATGTGAGTTAGGTAGCCGAATCCAAGCCAGCTCATCCAACTTAGCCCATAGCGATACCCCACAAGCATTAGGATTAACGCTAAAAGCGGCCAGTGAAAAAACCCACGGTGCTTGCTGATCATCTGGACCAGCTCCGCAACCATCTGCCCAATCCAATTAAAAAAAACAACTGCAAAGCGCGGGAGCACCCTCTTTAGCAGGGTGCCCGGTTTGGTGATAGAACCCCGCCCGTCTATATCCGGCAGAAGCGCTCCTATTAGAACGCAGAATAAACCTAAACGGTCAGGCGTTATTCCCGTCGTTCTTCCCACGGCAACCGTAGCCGCTAAAGCAAATATCGCGTGTGATGGCCCTACCATGTCTAAACACCTAGCAGCTAACCCGCATTCTCATTTATAGCCGGTAACTGTTCACATAAAATTCTTATCAGTACCATTTTTAATCATGTGTAATCATTATTTTTTACCACTATATGATAATCTGATAATCGCACTTATTCATACGAACGGTTACCGGATGCTATAGCCAAGAGAAAGTGCAAGCGGGCGGGGGCCAAGGAAGGGAAAGAAAAAAACAGGACGGGCTGGGATTGGCCCGCCCTGTGAGCGCGAAGTGCCGTTTGTCAGAGATCTAGGGGAAGTAGTCTCAATTATCAAAGTCAAAACTAGTATGAGCAAACAACGTGCCAACTCCTAGAGAACCTCTTAGGTACCCATGTTACTGATCGGTCCCTAACCACCGCTTAGTCTTGGCGCTTATCATCCCATATTACCGAACCCTGTTCCATTGAATAGAACAAAGAGGCTCAACGTGCGAGAGTTTATCTGTTTTTGCCAGTTTTAGAGCTGCTAATTTCAACAAACTTAAATTAGATTATTGACGTTCTAACTTTAAGCAGTTAGAAGCTCTAGTTGTATTGAGGCAACCAGGGTTTTGTCGGTTCGAATCTATCGATTTCATTTGTTTTCCAGGGGGAGAGTCAGAACGAAATGAGTAATTCATCAGCACTCAGCAGGTTTGCTCCAGAAAGGGAGGAAGAATATGAAGCCAGTTCCCCGGTAAAACCAGAAAGAAATCTTTTGGCGGCGGTTCTGGCTAGGGCCATTTGCGATGCGTTTGGCACCGCCCACTGCGAGCGGCACGTAGTAAGAAGCGCCAGACAGTGGTTATTTGGAAGGTTGACCCCCAAGAAGCCTTTTAGCTTCGCCTGGGTAGCGTTGCATTTGGACTTGGATCCAATCTCCTTACAGGAGAGCCTGCACTGCTACGAAGGTAATCCTGAGGGGATTCAGGAGCGGCTCTCGCTGCTGCGTTAATACGGTCACGGTATAATTTGCTTGATGTTACAAACGTGGCCTGCGTGCTGTTTCCTTGATAGTATCGGGGACCATGGAACTAAACGATCTTACTTACAATCGACGTCTTGTTTTTTTTGTATCCTTAATTGCAGCAGGTATTATAATCAAGCTTTTCCTTAGCGCTGAACAACACGACAATTGGGCCGGTTTTTTCTACTCAAGTTTGCATGTTGGAGTCGTTGGCGTGGGAACTCTGCTAGCTCTTAAAAAGTAGGTGATTACTCCGCTGCAAGTCTTATCTGCAACTCTTTCAACTTTTCTTCCGTCCCCATATCAATCCAGTACACTTCCGTCATAGGGAATGTGGTCAAACGATACCCTGCCCGAATCGCCTTCAAGTAAGGAGTGAAAAATGAGAAGGCTCCTTCTTCTTGATTAAGAAAATCAAAAATCCGAGTAGAAGCCATGTGTATTCCGATGAAGGTCATCGGGGCGCTATTTTCAGTGTTTCCGTGCAAATCACGCATACCTGTGGCGGAGTTAACTAAACCTCTGATGTCTCCACTTTCATCCACGCATAAACAGCTATCAGTTTGAGGAGGAACCGCAACAAGTGTAGCCAAAGCATCTCTGGCGTTATGATAGGTAATTAGTTCTTGCAAACAAAGGTCGGTATAGATATCTGCATTATGTACCAAGAAGGAGGACTCGCCCTTAAAGAAGGGTGCTGCTTGTTTAATACCTCCACCCGTCCCCAGAATATTTTCTTCATAAGAGAATTCCACTTTTATCCCAAAGTAATCCTTGGCTCGCACAAACTGCTCTACCTGGGACGCAAGGTGGTGGAGATTGATCACAACCTCATTAATGCCAGCGCGCTTTAACCGTTCAACCGTGTGTTCGAGCATGGTCTTCGACCCTGCCGTAAGAAGGCACTTAGGAGTTTCCTCAGTGATTTTTCCAAGCCGCGTTCCAAACCCAGCCGCCAGAATCATAGCTTTCATAAGTTCAAGACTAACACAGTCACTTTACGCTTCAAGCTCTCAGGCTGGGGGGTGGCGCGGAGTTAATTTCACTTTCTCCGGAGAAAGTAATATTTATGTGAACGGATACAAGAGGTGCCCATCACAAAAATAATTGAATAATATAAAGGGGTTAGGTTTTAAACAAACTGGCTGATACCTATTCCACCGATCTGTCATCAAAACAAACAGGCACGGGGTTTATCCTCTCTCTGATTAGTATGGCACCACGCGAATTATCTAACACCGAAAAGGCGGCAGTCGCACTGCTGGGCATGGGTAAAGAGCTCGCCTCCACTGTGCTCACCCATTTGAGCGAACCTGAGGTCAAACGCATCAGCCGCGCCTTTATGTCAGTCTCGGAAGTTGATCGTGAGACCCAGTTTGAAGTCTGTAAAGAATTTCGCAACATGCTCAAAGCCGGCGAAGTTATGCTGGTTGATGGCCGTGAATTCGCCAAGGACGTAATCAGCGAGGCCTTCGGCGATGCAGCCGGGGAAGGCTTGCTCGAGTACATTACAGGTGCGCGGAAGGAGCCTATCAGCGCGATTATTCATGATGTGCCGGAGAAGATCCTAAACGCTTTCATCACTTCAGAACACCCGCAAACAGTCGCTTTTTTGATGACTAAGATGCATCCAGATCAGAGTGCTCATGTGCTGCAGACCATGCCAGAGGATATGCAAACCGACATTCTCATCCGTATTGCCAATCTCAACAATGTTAAGGCCGACGTTGTAGACGAAGTGCGAGAAGTGCTCAGGGCACAGCTACGGGGCACCGGTATCAACGAAGAGGAGGTCAGCGGACCCAAATCGGCCGCCGATATTCTCAATTTTGTTGATCGCACCAATGAAGAGCGAATCCTGGCCGAAATTGAAGAGATGTATCCAGACCTGGCAGAACAGATCCGGAATCTGATGTTCACCTTTGAGGATATCAAAAAGATTGACGACCGCGGCGTTCAGACCGTGCTTAAAGAAGTGCCACGCGATCAGCTGGTCCTGGCTCTTAAGACTGCCAGTACGGACCTCTCCGAACTTCTCTACCGCAACGTTTCTCAACGCGCCGCTGCTATGATTAAGGAAGACCTGGAAGCCTTAGGTCCCGTCAAACTAAAGGATGTGGAAAAAGCTCAACAGGGCATTGTGGATATTGTGCGGCGTCTTGAAGCTGAAGGTAAGGTCTTTGTGGGTGGCTCTTCTGAAGAGGCGTTTGTGTAAATCTGGGAAAACTCCTTCTCGTAAACGCTTTGGTCGCTACCTAAGCATATTAATACGTCGTTTGTCATTCCTTAGCCGTGGTATTGTACTATCCTCAAGTATACTGATACATTGCAGGGGTTAATTTTAATCTGCAAGGCTGCGTCCCTTGGTAGTTAGACCGTAAGAGAAGCGGCATCTTAAATACGGGAGATTCGCATGAACGAAGAAAACGGCCACGTTAACGAGCAAAACAATCATCAATCTGAGGGTCCATGCTGCTGCAAGCTTCCCTCTAGCTTTGATAAGGAGGCCATTCTGGCAAAACTTAAATCCATTTCAGAACGTGCGATGGCCGTTCTCACTAATCCCGCGGCTATTTGGACAACCATTCGAGAAGAGCAGGTTTCGATTAAAGATGTGTACATGAATTATTTGATTTTCATGGCGGCGATTCCTGCTGTTTGCGAATTTGTGGGCGGCCTTTTCAAAGGCGTACCTTTTTTTAGTAGTCTAATCGGGCATGCTGTCTTGTATCTGCTTGGTCTGGCCGGGATTTGGCTAACCGCAATTATACTAGAAAAGTTGGCAGTGCAGTTCGAAGGCAGCGCTGAGTTTGATAATACTTTTAAGCTTGTGGCTTATTCCTTAACCCCCTTCTACGTCGCAGGATTTTTGGCTTTAGTTCAAGTCCCATTTTTTGCGGTGTTGCGGGCTCTTCTATCCCTGTATGGTGCCTTCATACTGTTCAAAGGCATAGGTGAGATGACTTCGGTACCGGCCGAAAAACAGAACCTCTATTATCTCTTCTCACTGCTTACTCCGGTGGTGATTTTGGCTATTTTAGTCACCGTTAGCTGGAGCTTTATTTAAAGTCGTTTCTAAAAACTGTATGCGGGGGTAGCTACAGCTCACAAAAATTTTCGTTTTCGGCCCCGACAATATCACAGGGCTATCTTTACTTTCTCCAGAGAAAGTAAAAA
>JAAYZI010000044.1 GCA_012514925.1 Deltaproteobacteria bacterium
CGATCCTGCCCCAAACGCCATGGCGACCGGCCGTGATCCTGAGCATGCACTTGTGGCGATTACTACGGGCCTGCGCACCAAGCTCAAGCGCGATGAACTTCAAGCGGTGATTGCCCATGAGATCGCGCATATCAAAAATTCCGACACAGGGCTTATGATGATGGTCGCCGTTTATGCAGGTCTGATAGTGTGGGTCTCTGATTTAGGAGAGCGGCTATTTTTGCAGAAGAACTGCCCCGGAGGTAGACACCAAGGCGGACGCTCCAGAGGCTCCGGTTCGGCTTTGCAACTTATTTTATTTGTGGTCACTCTCTGTCTGATTTGGCTGGCACCTATTATTTCCAAACTGCTGCAGCTTGCGATCTCCCGGCAGCGCGAATATTTAGCAGATGCCGCTGCGGTGAAGTACTGCCGTAATCCCGGCGCCCTAGCCGAAGCTCTTAAGAAGATCTCCCTCGATACGGATACGCCAAGTCGCAAGAATCGCGCGCTTGAACATCTTTACATTATCAATCCAGATCCCAAACTGCGACTTGAACGCCCAGATTGGGACTCTCTATGGTCGACCCACCCACCCCTAATTGAAAGAATCAAACGCCTCCGAGCTTTGGAAGGGCAGTAGGATTTTACTCCTAACCGGAAAGTAACATTCATGCAAACAGTTACTTCACTACACCTGAACGCTTACGAAACTCTCAAACTGACAAGAAAAAACTGGTGGGCGCTATAGGGCTCGAACCTATGACTTTTAGCTTGTAAGGCTAACGCTCTACCAACTGAGCTAAGCGCCCTCCCTGCGAAGAGTACTGAAGAGCTCCGACGATGTCAAAGCCACACGGCTAGTGCGTCACCACCCCCGAAGAGGATTGCCCCTTTTCTTCCGGTTCCTCACCGCCAGCCCCATTTCCGGACTTGGGGGCCTCGTAAAAGAACTTCTCATCCCGCAGCTGCTTACCATCCAACAATTTCTCAAAATGCTTCGCGCCAGTGCACATCAAACACTCGAAGATAACCTGATCAACATGACTTACCGGCACTAGCTCCAAGTCCTTTCTAACCGTTGCTGGAATATCATCAATATCATTTTCATTATCACGCGGGAACAGAATCTTCTTAATACCACCACGGTGACCAGCAAGCGCCTTCTCTTTAAGCCCGCCGATCGGCAGCACCGCCCCTCGCAACGTGATCTCGCCAGTCATGGCGATTTCTTTATCAATAGGTATCCCAGTCAAAGCCGAAACAATTGAAGATGCGATAGTGATGCCTGCGGATGGCCCATCCTTCGGTATACCGCCTTCCGGAACGTGCACATGTATATCCACCTTGTCATAGAACCCCCGCGGCAAGCCCAGCATATCTCCCCGTGAACGCACATAACTTAGCGCCGCTCGCGCGGACTCCTGCATTACATCCCCAAGCTTTCCGGTAATCTGAAGCCGCCCTTTGCCCGGTAACACCGTTGTCTCAATTATCAGCAACTCGCCTCCAACTTCGGTCCAAGCCAGACCGGTGGCCATTCCCACCTGATGCTCCTCTTCACCTTTGCCGAAACGAAATTTGGGCTGACCGAGGAAGTTAATGAGATTTGTCGCATTTATTTCTACCGCATGCTCACTCCCCTTCTGTACGACCTCAACGGCGGCCTTGCGGCAAAGTGTGGCGATCGAGCGCTCAACATTTCTAACGCCGGATTCTTTGGTATAACGCCTAATAACCTCAATTAGAGCGTCATCACAAATTTTTAAATTCTTCTCCTCTAAGCCGTTCTCCTTGAGTTGTTTGGGAATCAAATACTTCCTAGCAATGGCGATCTTCTCCAACTCGGTGTATCCGGAGATGCGGATGACCTCCATACGGTCCATCAGAGGCTGCGGAATCGTATGCAGCATGTTGGCGGTAGTTATAAAGAGGACACTCGAAAGATCGTAATCGCAATCCAAGTAGTGGTCGTTAAAAGTGTCGTTCTGCTCGGGGTCAAGCACTTCCAAGAGCGCAGAAGAAGGGTCCCCCCTAAAATCGGTCGACATTTTATCGATTTCATCCAACAGAAATACCGGATTCCCCGTACCGGTTTTCTTAAGAGACTGAATAATCTTCCCAGGCAACGCTCCGATATAGGTGCGACGATGCCCGCGGATCTCCGCTTCATCCCGCACGCCACCTAAAGAAACTCTCACAAACTCACGGCCGGTCGCACGCCCCACAGATTTGCCCAAGGAGGTCTTCCCTACTCCAGGAGGGCCAACCAGGCAAAGAATCGGACCTTTCAACTTTCCCACCAACTTCTGAACAGCTAAAAACTCCAGAATCCGCTCCTTGACCCGCTCCAAACCGTAATGGTCTGCTTCCAACACCTCTCTGGCCTTGTCAATGTCGGTTTGCAACTCGGACTTTTTATTCCAAGGCAGACACAACATCCAATCAACGTAATTACGCACCACAGTGGCCTCAGCCGACATAGGAGACATCATCTTCAATTTTCGAATCTCCTTAGCCGTCTTCTCGCGGGCCTCATCGGGCATATCCAATTCTCTCAGCTTTTCTTCGAGCTCTTGAATTTCATTTTTAAAATCGTCCTTATCCCCCAACTCTTTTTGAATCGCGCGCATTTGTTCGTTGAGGTAGTACTCCTTTTGAGTCTTTTCCATCTGCTTCTTAACGCGACCCCGGATTCGCTTCTCAACCTGCAAAATCTCAATCTCAGATTTCATATGGCCAGCGATTTTCTCCAGACGCTGCCGAGGGTCAACCGTTTCCAAAATATCCTGCTTGTCTTCAAGCTTGATATTCAACTGCACCACAATTGCATCCGCCAAACGCGATGGATCTTCAATCGCGTTGACCTGCATGATCATTTCAGGATTAACTTTCTTGCCGAGCTTAACGTACTGCTCAAAGGCAGTGTTTACCGAACGCATCAAGGCCTTAAGCTCAGTGTCAACTTCCAAGGGCGACAGAAGCTCTTCAACCTCAACTTCCATGTACTCATCGTCGCGCACAAACTTCTTAATGCGAGCACGTCCCTTGCCTTCCACCAAAACCTTAATCGGCCCGTCTGCCAAACGAATCAGCTGCACCACTTCACCAAGGGTGCCAATAGTGTAAATATCCTTCTCTCCCGGATTGCTCGTTCTGGCATCTCTTTGCGCCGCCAGCATAATGAATTTGTTCTGCTTTTGTGATTCTTCGATGGCGCGCACACTTTTTTCACGACCCACAAAGAGCGGAACAACCTGCTGAGGGAATACCACCAGCTCTCGCAGTGCTAGCAATGGAACGGGGTTATCTAATTCTGATTTCATACCTGAATAATCCCTTTAAACTTTGGAAAAACCGAATTTAGGGTTACACCAACAAACCTACTTTAAGTCTAATCACTCGCTCTGAGCAATTGCAAGTTCACTTATCGACAAAGTAATATCGGCAAAATAACTCTCCAGCATAACAGAAGGCTAGTGAAACAACTTGTAACGGGCATAATAAAAAGAGGTTTTAGAGCTGAGCGCCTCTGCTAAGCTGATTCTTTTCGATTGTGGTAGACCACAAGAGGGTTCTCGCCTTTTTCTACGGTATCTTCGGATATAACAATCTCCTTAATATCAGGCTCGGAAGGCACGTTAAACATGCTATCTAGCATGATTTTTTCAAGTATGGCCCTCAGACCACGCGCACCCGACTTGCGGCTGATTGCTTTGCGCGCCACCGAACGTAACG
>JAAYZI010000045.1 GCA_012514925.1 Deltaproteobacteria bacterium
ATTCCTTCCGGAGATCTTCAAAATAGCTTTGAGCCGCCTGGCCGATTGCTTTTTTGCCTGCGGGACTAGCGGCGAACTTTTCAAAGGCTTTTGAAAAATCCTCAGAGTTGATCTCAGCATTCGCTAACGATGCTCCGCAAACCCAAACGGATAAGGATATAATTGCAACGAACGATGTAATCTTGTTCATAAAAGGCATCCTGTTTTACAAGTAATAAAAACGCGGCATCTGAACCGTGCTGGTTAATTGACAGTCCGGGGAAGGGCACCTAACCCTACCGTACTAAAAGACCGTACCAAAAGTTAGTAACAGAAATCTCGTCTCCGCACAAACCATCGAATCTATGTCTTGGTGACTATCAGCAGCTAGGTAGCAGTCAACCCCCAAATCGCATTATTTACAAGACGTTAAAAGGGGGCAAATGCAGTGGAGCGTGCCGCTTTAAATCGATCATCACCAGCTTGGTCTGTAGCTCCTGGTGCGCGCTGGTAAGGTAGACCAGATCATCAATGAAAGTAATCTGCCAATTGGAGGCAGACTTAAGATGAGGCGCCAACTGGTCCAAAAAAGCCCCGTCGATAAGGTGACAGGTTAAGGTTTCCACGCCGTTAATTTTGCCGCGTTGTAAATACAGCGCCTCCACCTGCGCTGGCTCATAGAAGTACAGTATGTGTCGGGCCTGAGGTTGCTGACGCAAGCTTTTTTGTAGCTTCTTGCGGTTCACCTCTCCGACTTGGATCCAAAGCTGGACGGTGCCGAGTGCGTCTCTTTTCCAGAGGGTTGGCTCTTCGTCGGCAAATAGACCACGGCTGAAAGATAAGCCGCTTTCGTAGCAGTGCGCGAAGGCCAGCACACGCGCTAATAGGTGTGGAACGCTCTCGTGCGGGTGCTTGGGGGTTTTGACTCTGGTTTTTTGATAGAGCCCACGCTCAGTATCAGAAATGTCCAGGTTGAAGCTATAAAATCCATCTACAAATGTCACGGATGTCTATCCTTGGTAAATCGCACAGGAACCCAATTCTTTTGTCTGCAGGAGTCTGTCGGGCAAACAAAAGTCGGTTCGTTTAGGTTGGGCACTAAATTCCTAACAAAACGGGTATGGCAGTTTCCACACACAATAATCACCCGAGTTGGAAAAACTTCAAAATACTCCGGTACAATCGCCCCTTTTTTGGCGGCTTTTTCTTGCCAGCGCGCGCGCTGTTGTGGGGAGGGGTCACTCATAATTAAAACGTAAATAACCGTTCACGTTACGGCTCAGTTTAGGCGATATAATATGGGATTTTCAAGTCTGTCCTGATAAATGGCGGTCGCTAAACCTTCTTGCCGTAGCGTTTAGTCAATTTTTTCCAGACGCGGTGGCTTGCGCCGGAATAGAATTTGCTGCTTAAGCAGGGTAGGGCTCGCCTCAGCACTTCGGACGGTATTTCCAATTCGGCAGCATCTGCAGGTTTGGAATCTTCTACTTTCTTTTCTAGGGTTGTGTAGTACTCATCTAGTACGCAGTGGTCGAATTCGGTTTGGTTCGTGACAAAATTAAGTGAGAGCTTGTGGCCATCCGGCTTACGTCCGCGGCGTACATTTTCCGCGGCTCTATCTATTTCTCCTAAGGCCATTTTCATGGCGTGATCAACGTTTTGTACACGTCTCTTAATTTCACAGCTATGAAAATATTCCTGGAGCGCGTTCTTCAGGATGGTTTTGTCGTCGTGGGAGCAGGTTTTTGAAATAATGCACTGAAAACCCATATCCTTCAGGCTGGTGCGGTCAAAATCCGCGGGTAGTTGGTCGCGCACTTGAATGAAGATGCACTCTTGCTTGCGTTTGAGTGAGCTGACGTCACGAATGAACATTTCAGCCTCTTTGGGTGGGACTTTGTCGGAAACAAAGCAAAGATGGAACTCCCCTTCCAGGATAGCCTGCAAAGCGTTATGGGTCGTGTTGGTGAGATTAGTTTCTGTAAGTGAGATCTCTGGAAGCAGAGCTTCTGCTAAGTTCCGGTCGGCGCCGGAATTCTGGTCCACCATCAGTGCCCGCAATTGATCCAACATATCCATCTGCTCTGCGTCTAGTCAGTGGTAATGTCGGCTGTTTTTTGCCTGAGCTTAACCAGAAGTAATACCCATTTAATTCTGCAATTACAGAAAGTTAAGTCAAATCCGCAGAGCAAGATTACAAGAGACAAGGCAGGAGCAACAATTCTTACGCCACTGCGGCTGCCACCATATCTCCGATCTCACTGGTTGAAAAACCCATTTTCCCTGCTTCCAGTGATTGTAATTTTTCATTAACCAGATTAATCACCGCCGCCTCGATGGCGCCAGCCGCTTCTGCTTCACCCAAATTTTCGAGCATCATGCCCATGGCGCAGATTGCGGCCAGCGGGTTGATTACGCCTTTGCCAGTATACTTAGGAGCGCTGCCGCCGATTGGCTCAAACATGGATAACCCTTGCGGATTGATGTTCCCTCCGGCTGCTATGCCCATGCCGCCCTGAATCATTGCGCCCAAGTCAGTGATAATATCTCCGAACATGTTATCTGTGACGATTACATCGAACCACTCCGGATTTTTTACAAACCACATCGTAGTGGCATCGACGTGCGCGTAATCAGTGGTGACGTCAGGATACTCCTTTGCCAGCGCCTCAAAAGTACGTTGCCACAGATCCCAGGCGAAAGTAAGCACATTGGTCTTGCCGCAAAGGGTGAGCTTCTTGTGTTTGTTCCGCCGCTGACAGTATTCAAAAGCATAGCGCAAGCAGCGCTCGACACCAGCGCGAGTGTTGTGGGAAATTTGGAGAGCTACTTCCTCCGGAGTATCTTTGTTTTGAAACTCACCTAAGCCCTTATAAAGCCCCTCTGAATTCTCACGTATCACGACGAAATCAATATCTTCGGGAGTTTTGTCTTTAAGCGGGCAAAAATCAGCGCGGTACAGCTTTACAGGCCTGAGATTGATGTACTGGTCCAAGCTAAAGCGCAGTTTAAGTAAGATACCCTTCTCCAAAATTCCTGGCTTTACATTTGGATGGCCGATTGCTCCTAGTAAAATTGCCGAATGAACTTTGAGCCTCTCCAAATCAGCATCTGTGAGGGTTTCTCCGGTCTCCAGGTAACGATCTCCGCCCAGGTTAAACTGTTCGGTTCGGTATTTAAATCCAAATTTAGTGCTAACAACACTTAGTACCTTAAGCGCTTCATTAATTACCTCCGGTCCGGTTCCATCACCAGGAATGACCGCGATTGAATAGTCTCTCATGCTCAGATCCTCGTTAGTAGAAAATACCTATAAAACTAAGCTTGTACTCTAAGGCAGTGGCAGCGTTACGGTGAGGGCGTTGTATCATTTTTTTAACGGCACTTTTCATAGCGCTGCATTACATCCTTCCAATTGATCAACTGTGGGAAGGCCTCTATGTAAGCGGCGCGGTTGTTCTGATACTTTAAGTAGTAGGCGTGCTCCCAAACATCACAAACCAGCAAGGGTGTTACAAACCAAAGGGTTAAGTCCTGATGTTTTTCGACGGTCAAAATATCAAGTGTTTTGGTGCGGTGATTTGCGGCTAACAGTACCCAGCCCGAGCCTTCAACGGCGGCGCCAGCGGCTTTGAACTGAGCCATAAAGCGGTCGTATCCGCCGAAACGCTCCTCTATGCTTTTTAGTAGAGCTCCGTCTGGTTGCCCTCCGCAATTAGGACCCATATTTTCCCAGTACAGGGAGTGCAGATAATGGCCAGCGCCGTGAAAAGCGAGTTCTCGTTCCCAGTGCTTGACCAGGGAGTAATCATTTTTGTTGCGAGCCTCCGCCAGCATACTTTCGGCTTTGTTGTATCCAGCCACATATGCGGCGTGGTGTTTACCGTGGTGGAGCCGCACGGTCTGTTCGTCGATATGTGGTTCGAGCGCGTTGTAGTCGTAGAGCAGTGCTGGAAGTTCGTGTGTCATAAAAGAGTCTCCTAAACGTTTGGATTCGAATTGAGGGGAGCATAACACGCTACGAGATTAGGAAAAAGCCGCTTTCGAGAACGGCGTTTTATTAATGTAAGGTTTTAAAAGTTGCGGGTGTTATTTATGATTAGGTACGTTTTTTAGGTGAGTCGGAAAACCTGCTCCAACTGGGGCCGGATGGAGGCGAGTTAAACATGTCAAGAAGCGTTACAGTGACAGGAAGGTTCCTTTATGTGTTGGGGATTGTAGGTACGGCCCTGTTCTTAATGGGCAATGAAGCCTGTCGAAAGGATGTCGACTTTGCTTCGCAGTCGAATGCCACCCCCGATTCTGGCGATTCTGATGGATCTAGCAGTTCCAGCAAGTCCAGCAGTTCTAGCAGTACCAGCAGTTCCAGTGCCTCTAGTTCTTCCAGCTCTTCTAGTCAAAGTTCCTCAAGCGCTTCTTCCGAGTCTAGCTCTAGCTCCTCTAGTAGCGAGAGTTCTTCCTCAAGCGAGGATGACGCAGCTATCGCTGCCGGTATCCTAAGGTCTATGGATCGGCTCTCGGAAAGTGCTCAGAATGAAACCTCGGCTGACCGGGTGCGTGCACGCATCAGAAGGCAGGCCGTAGAGAGATCCATGGGTGCCGCTCGGCCGTATCAGAACTGGTTGGGCCGCCTTTACCTCGATCAGGAGGTGCCGGGTGTTTCTTTGGATAGCGATAATGATGGGTTCACCGACATGCTCGAGCGGGACGTAGGTTCCGATCCCTTTGATGCAGCTTCGGTGCCGCCTCCTCCCCCTGCCAGTTTGGCGGCGCGTCTATCAGGGGTGGATGATGATCATGACGGCATTTGCAACCAGGATGAGATTCTTTTGGGCACAGATCCTAACTCGGCAGACTCTGATGGGGATGGGGTGTCCGACCTGGCGGAGATCTTATCGGGGTGGGACAAGAGTGACGATGGCGCGTGGAGGTTCGACTCTGACGGCGACGGGTTAAGCGATGAATTTGAGTCTGAAGTAGGAACCAACCCCGCCGAGGCAGACACCGACGGCGACGGCTTGCGTGATGATATCGAGTTTGCGCTAGGTTGCAATCCCCTCGATAATGACACCGACAAGGATGGGATCTTGGATGGGAAGGAGGTTTTGCTTGGATCAGATCCTAATTTCCCGGATGCGCTCTAAAGGCCGCGGTGCTTTATTTTTGATACCTTGCTTATTATGGAGTGTTCATGAAGACAGTTTTGATGCGGGGAGTGTGCGTGTTGGTGTTCTTGGTGTTGTGCGTTGAAAGGCCGGCGCAGGCTGAAGATGTGCAGCCGCGGAAAGCCCCCACAGAAAATACGGCACAGGAAAAGCAGATTTACGATCCCATTCAGGGCATTAACCGCGGTATTTTTTGGTTTAATGATAAGTTGGATGTCTATTTAGCAGAGCCTGTGGCTCGCGGGTACGATGACGTCGTGCCAACGCGTGTTCAGCTTGGGATTGATAATTTTTTTAAGAATCTGCAATTCCCGGCGTTTTTTGTAAGCGACTTGGTGCAGCTTAAATTTAAGCAGGCGCTGAGTGATACAGGCCGTTTTTTGATAAATTCTACGGTCGGTTTGGGCGGCCTTATGGATATCGCGAAGGACGCTGGTCTAGAGCGTCACAAAGAGGACTTCGGTGTGGCGCTGGCTTACTGGGGTGTGCCCTCTGGTCCGTACTTGATGCTTCCCATTTTAGGCCCGAGTAATCTGAGGGATGCGACTGGGCTACTTGTAGACTTGGTTTTGGATCCAGTTTTTTGGATAGCAAATTGGACTGATTTAAAACCGGGAGAGGAGGTCGCGTTGGCGATGGGTCTTAAGACGATTCAGTTTGTAAATACGCGTGCTGGTATGCTGGAGGCTATGGAGAGCGCTAAGGAGAGTTCCCTGGATTATTATTTGTTTGTGCAATCGGCATACGATCAGTACCGGGAAGGAATCGTGCGTCAGGCCCGTTCCGGCAAACAGGGTGGCGACAGCAGAGACAGTTTGTCTGACGGTGATCCTTTAGATGATGACTTGCTAGATGATGATCTGCTAGATGATGAATTAACAGATGATGTCTTAAGCCCAGCGGAAGAAAGCCCTTAGGTGTGGTGTTCAATATGACAGGCACCGTCCTGGCTAACCGAGGTTTTTTTGTGCAAAGCAATCTAGTGCTGTTGTATGGTCAAACTTATGCCTTAGAGTAAGGGCAGGGGTGAAAATAGGCCCTTTTTCCGGTTAGATAGACCGTGCGCTCTTAATGTTACCTTGCGCCCTAAATCCCACATAACCATCTGTGAGAGGTCGCAATAAAATAATCCTGTTAATGGAATGGTAAACGTGAAAGAGCATATTTGTCGCAGCACTAGGGGAGAGAGGGGAGAAACTCAAATTGGAATTATCTTTGGCGCATTAGTGGCTGGCGTTTTGTGCTGGGCGTTTTTCAGCTTGGAAAGCTGTATTCGCGAGCATAAGGACGAAAAAGTTTATAAGCGTCATATGAAAAACCTAGAGGATCGCGAGGCCAAATATCCTACCAAGCAGCACAGTGTTCAGGGCTACCGGGTTTCCTTTTGAGGTAGTGGTGCAACAAATCTGTTGAGGAGCAGGTTTAGGTTATTCGGAGGTTATCGAAATGGGAGTGATGTCAAAAAAGAGGCGAGCCATGCGGGAAGGTGGCACTGGAGCCGTTTTATTATTGATAATTGTGGGCGGCTTGGTGTTGGCTTGGTTCGTATTTATGGGCATCATGGATATGATCGGCGACAACCATGCCAGGAAGGTAAAAGATCGTATGGAACGAATGGGACCACGCAAAGTTGCTCCTGTAGTCCACCGTGAGATTAAAGGCTATCAAGTTAAGTATTAGCCCCTGAAAGTAACCGTTCACGTACGGAATTGATCATGCAATTTTGTTTCCAGCCTGGGCGGTAACGCGGAGTTAATTTTACTTTCAGTTCACTTTCTCCGGAGAAAGTGAAATTGATTCCGCGTTACCGTCAGCCATCACCAGAAAAGCCAGGCTCTACTAACCTGGGCTTTTATTAAACCTTGTCACATATACATATCTCGC